>DATFVL010000092.1 GCA_035260325.1 Candidatus Methylomirabilota bacterium
CCTGGATAAAGGGCTACACCGAACAAGGAGAAATCCGATGGCCGGCGGAATCGACGGAGCTCGAGAGCACCTCGCGACGTCAAGTCAACCCGGAAGTGAGACGAGACGCCCAGTGGGCCGGCGCAAGCGCGGGCGCCGAGACGGACTGTTTCAGCGCAATGGGTGGTGGTGGATCGACTACTACGACGCCGAAGGGAAACGGCACCGCAAGAAGGCGGCACCGGACTACCAGACGGCGAAGCTGAGATATCGGAACACAATGACGGCGATCGCCAAAGGCGAGGCGCTCGGCGTACGAGAGGAGGGCACCCGGCTCGGTGACTTCTTCGAGCGGATCTACTGGCCGACGATCGCGCCGACGATCGCGCCGCTATGGGCGAAGCTGAGTCTTGGCAGCGTCCACCGTACTATCCTTCCGCGGTTCGGCTCGCTGAAACTCTTGGCGATCCGCCAGGACGACATCGAGCGCTGGTATGGGGAGCGCGTCACGAGGGTGAAGCCCTCGACAGCGAACAAGGAGCTAGGGCGCCTGAAGCATCTGCTCGGTCGCGCGGTCGCCTGGAAGTACCTGAAGCACAACCCGGCACAGCCAGTGCGGAAGATGAAGGAGAATCCCGGACGGGTCCGCTACCTGACGCCGGAAGAGCGAGAACTGCTACTTCGGGAGGCAAACCCAGCGTTACGGCTTTACATCTTGGCGGCCCTCCAGACGGGCGCTCGGCGTAGTGAGCTGGTTCGGCTGCGTTGGGCCGACGTCGATCTGAAGCGACGGCTCATCACGTTTCCGAAGACGAAGAACGGCGATCGTCGCGCGGTCCCCCTCAACGATTCGTTGGCTGTTGCGCTGGCTGTCTTGCCACGCGGCCTCGACCCGGAGACGCGGGTGTTCCCCGAGCGAGATCCTCACGTCGTGTCCCGCAGCTTTGCTCGCCTCGTTCGGCGGCTCGGACTCCGAGATCTCCACTTCCACGACCTTCGCCACGACGCGGCCAGCACGCTGACCATGGGCGGTGTCTCTCAACGAACGGTGATGGAGATCCTCGGCCATCGGGACCCGCGGATGACCCTCCGATATCAGCACCTCGCGCCGGAGTATCTGAAGGAGGCAATGCGAACTCTGGAGAGGGCATCAGCGTCAGCGCTGCGTGCTGAAGCTCGATAGGCACTATTTAGGCACTGGCCAGAAGTATGAAACCGCGCGGTGTTGAGTAACCGCGCGGTTTTGTTTGGTGGAGCTGAGGGGATTCGAACCCCTGACCCCAAGACTGCCAGCCTTGTGCTCTCCCAACTGAGCTACAGCCCCACGCGAACGCTCACGTTACAGGGCGGCGCGGAAGATTGTCAAGGAAGGGAGTTGGTAGGGGAGAGGGGACTCGAACCCCTAAGCCCTTGCGGGCATGGCGTTTTGAGCGCCACGCGGTTTCCAGCTTCGCCACTCCCCCAACACACTCGAGTCCCAAGCATACCGCGATGACCTCGCTGTGGCATTACGGGAAGGAACGGTTTCGCTCGGATCCGTTTACGGGCTAGACACGGGATGGAGGGCGAGTAGTAGAGCCAGGCGAGCAATCGCTCAGATTCACGCTTCGCATACTTTAGGCACCAGATAGGGTGGCGTCGTGCCGCGGTTCTCACCGTCAGGCTCCCGCGCACTCCGCACGTGCGCTTTACCGCAACGCGAATCCACTCGACGAAGGCGGAGCTTGCCGACACGAGAGACACATAGAGTCGCTCGTAGATGTATGAATCCTTCTTGGGCACGTTATATCGATCGGTGCACGTTCTGATGGATCCGTCGCCATCGATGCACCCCCGCACGAAATCAGCCATGAACTCGTCCGGAACGTCGATCGGCCCAAAGGTGAGACTCTTCGCAGGCGTGAGCCCGATACTGAGGAACCAGTTGTAGAGGCCGCGATCACACCACTGCACTCTGTGATACAGCCTTCCGGTCCTATGTCGGCATTGCGAGATCGGAGCGCCGAGTCGAAGACATCGGCGCATCGTCTCGATTTGATCGAGATCTTTGGAGATCAAGGACATCTGCCCTTTCTTCCCAGAAAGATTTCCGTCGGTCGCCATCAACCCGACCGCATACGCGACCTCAGGACTCCAGCTGATGTCACTCGTATCCATTCGGCCGAGTGGGATCGGCCGGACCGGAATGGCGAACCGTCGAAGCCGGCGGAAGACTGTCGTGGTCGCGCAACCGAGCCGAGGGGCGATCTGATCGACCGTGAGCCCCTCATCAACATAAAGCCGTCTCAGCAACTCAGCGTCAATGGGCACGTAGGGCGGCGGTTTCCTCCGCTCCCGCGTCGGGCGCGGCGTCTCCACACCTCCAGCGTCGCGCCGCCCGCCGCCCGGTCAATGCCTCAAATCCGATACACCAGAAGCGGCAGCGTCCTTCCGCGCGGCGTCGAGGGCGACTCGCCCGCGCGCCGCGCGCCCATCCTCAGATAGAAGCCCACGGCGAATGGATCCGACGCGATCCTGAGCCGGCGCGCGCCATCGGCGCGCAGCGTCGCGACGCAGTCGGCGAAGAGCCGCGCGCCGACGCCGCGGCCCATGTGCGCGGGCAGCACCCAGAAGTGCTCGAGCTCGCGCACGGCGCCCGTGCCGGCCAGCGCGTAGAAGCCGAGGACGGCGCCGCCCCGCGTCGCGCACCGCACGGGATGGCGCTCGACGAACGCCGGCGTGACGGTGAGCGCGTCGCGCCAGCGGGCGATCCACGCCTCGGGGTACTTCCACCGGCGCTTCGCCGCGTGAGCGACGCGCGTGAGCGCACGCGCGTCCGCGGGCCGGGCGCGGCGGATCACGACGTCCACGGACGTAGTAAACTACAGCCGCCATGGGAGAGCTATCCTTCGCCGAGGACGTCAAGCAGCTCGCCTACGGGACGGGCGACGTCCTGCGCGGCGAGGGGATCCTCGCGATCACGAAGGCCCTCCTCCAGTCCGGCGTCAGCTACGTCGGCGGCTACCCCGGCGCGCCCGTCTCGTACCTGATCGACGTCCTCGCCGACGCGTACGAGCCCGTCCTGAAGCCCCTCGGCATCTACTTCGAGCAGTCGGGGAGCGAGGCGGCTGCGGCGGCGCTCCTCGGCGCGTCCATCAACTACCCGATCCGCGGCGCGGTCACGTGGAAGTCCGTGGTCGGCACCAACGTCGCCTCCGACGCGCTCTCGCACGTCGCGTCGGCCGGCGTCCTCGGCGGCGCGCTGATCGTGATCGGCGAGGACTACGGCGAGGGCGCCTCCATCCTCCAGGAGCGCACGCACTCGACCGCGCTCAAGTCGTCGGTCCCGCTCCTCGATCCGCGCAACAGCCTCGAGTCGTTCGCGCGCTTCGTGGAAGAGGGCTTCGGCCTCTCGGAGGCGTGCAACGAGCCGGTCTTCTTCTCGATAAGGATCCGCGCCTGCCACATGCGCGGCACGCTCCGGTGCAAGGACAACGTGCGCCCGGCGGTCAGCATGCTCTCGCCGCTCGGCGCGCCGAGCTTCAGCCCGGAGCGGATCAACCTGCCGCCGTTCACCTACCAGATGGAGGCGCAGAAGTTCGAGCGGCGGCTGCCGGCGGCGCGCCGCTACATCGTCGAGCACCGGCTCAACGAGCATTTCCCCGGCGACGAGGCCCACCTCGGCATCGTCATGCAGGGTGGGCTCTGGAACACGACGCTCCGCGGGCTCCACGTGCTCGGCCTGGCCGACGCGCGCGGCCGCACGCCGGTGCCGCTGCTCGTCCTGAACGCGATCCACCCGCTCGTGCCCGAGGAGCTGATCGGGTTCCTGCGCGGCAAGCGCCGCGTTCTCGTCGTCGAGGAGGGGATGCCGAACTACATCGAGCGCGAGCTGGGGGCGTTCGCCCACGAGGCGAGGCTCGACGTCGAGATCCACGGCAAGGACGTCTTCTCGCCGCACGGCGAGTACGTCCCGCAGCTCGTGATCGGCGGGCTCCGGCGGTTCCTCACCGGCGCCGGGCTCACGTCGCAGTCCTCGGCCGCGATCGAGGACCGCTACCGCGCGCTCACCGCGCATCAGTCCCAGATCCGTGCCGTCCTGCCGCAGCCGGTCGCCAAGCGCCCGCCGTCGTTCTGCACGGGCTGCCCCGAGCGGCCGGTGTTCAGCGCGATGAAGATCCTGCGCCAGCGCGAGCCCGAGATCGGGGACACCCACGTGTCGGCCGACATCGGCTGCTCGACCTTTTCCACGCAGGCGCCGTTCAACGTCGGCAACTCGGTCCTCGGCTACGGCATGGGGCTCGCGTCGTCGAGCGCCGTCGCGCCGCTCTTCGGCAAGCGGACGGTCTCGTTCATGGGCGACGGCGGCTTCTGGCACAACGGCCTCACCAACGGCGTCGCGAACGCGGTGTGCAACAAGCAGGACTCGGTGCTGGTGATCCTCGACAACTTCTACGCCGCCGCGACGGGCCAGCATCACGTGCCCTCCACCGGGACCAATGCCCGGAACGAGCCGGTGCGGATGCCGATCCCGGACGCGCTCCGGGGCCTCGGCGTCGAGTGGATCCGCACCGTCAACTCCTATCGCATCGCCGAGGTGATGAAGACGCTGCGCGAGGCGCTGACGACGCGCGTGCCGGGGCTCAAGGTCATCATCGCCCGGAACGAGTGCATGCTCGAGCGCCAGCGGCGCGAGAAGCCGCGCGCGCGCAAGGCGATCGCCGCGGGCGAGGAGGTCGTCCAGCCGCGCTTCGGCATCGATCCCGACGTCTGCACGGGCGACCACTCGTGCATGCGCCTGAACGGCTGTCCCTCGCTGACGCTCCGGGACAACCCCGATCCGCTGCGCGACGACCCGGTCGCGCACGTGGACGACACGTGCGTCGGCTGCGGCGTGTGCGGCGAGGTCGCCCACGCGGCCGTCCTCTGCCCGTCGTTCTACGAGGTGAAGGTCGTCGCCAACCCGACGCGCTGGACGCGGCTCGTGGCCGGCGCCCGCCGGGCGGTGATCCGCCGCCTCGCCGCCGTCACGGTGTGATGGCGGTGCGAGCCGCAGCACGTCGCGGGGCTGGGGCCCCGCCGAGCGAGGCGAGCGAGTGAATGACCCGCGGCTCCTGAGCGTCCTCATCCCCGCCGTCGGCGGCCAGGGCGGCGGCGTCCTCCTCGACTGGATCGTGGACGCGGCGCTGCTCGACGGCTATCCGGTCCACGGCACCTCGATCCCGGGCGTGGCCCAGCGGACGGGCTCGACCACCTACTACGTCGAGCTCTGCGCCGAGCGCGACGCCGAGCCGCCGGTCTTCTCGCTCTACCCCGTGCCGGGCGCGCTCGACGTGCTCCTCGCCGCGGAGTTCCTCGAGGTCGGGCGGATGATCGAGCTGGGCTTCCCGTCGCCCGCGCGCACCACGATCGTCGCGAGCACGCACCGCCTCTACTCGATCCACGAGAAGATCGCGACGGGGTACGGGATCTACCCGGAGGAAGATCTCCGGCGCGCGGCGCGCGCCTTCGCGCGCGAGCTCTACGCCTTCGACGCGCTGTCGCTCGCGCGCGAGCATGGGACGGAGGCGAACTCCGTCCTGCTCGGCGCCCTCGCGGCCTCGGGCGCGCTGCCGATCCGCGCCGACGCGTTCCGCGAGGCGATCCGCAAAAAGGGCGTCCAGGTGGACGCGAACCTCCGCGGCTTCGACGCCGGGCTCGCGGCCGCCCAGCGGCTCGAGCCGACCGCGGAGGCAGGGGCGGGGTCGCCGGGCTTCGGAACCCCACTCGCCCGGGACCCCGTCCCTGCCCCCGCGGTCCCCGCGGCCGCGGCGCGGAGCGAGCCCGAGGTCGAGCGCGTGATCGCGGGCTTTCCCGACGAGCTTCGCCCGACGCTCCGCCAGGCCATCCCGCGGCTCACGGACTACCAGGACCGCGCGTACGCCGGACGGTACCTCGAGCGGCTGCGACCGTTCGTCGCGCTCGGCGATCCGGAGCTGCTGCGCATCCTCGCGCGGAGCCTCGCCGTGTGGATGACGTACGAGGACGCGATCCGCGTGGGACAGCTCAAGACGCGCTGGAGCCGGTTCGAGCGGATCCGGCGGGAGAAGGGCGTAGGGCGGGGCGAGATCGTCGTCACCGATTACCTGAAGCCCGACCTCGACGAGATCTGGGGCATCCTGCCGCGCCGGCTCGTGGCGCCGTTCGCGCGCTGGGCCGAGCGGCGCTGGCCCCGCGGCCGGCCGACCTTCGGGCAGCACGTGCGCACGACGACCGTGACGGGCTACCTGCGCGTCTGGTGCCTGGCGCTCCTGCGCCCGCTGCGGCCGATCTCATACCGCGCGCACGAGGAGCACGCGCGGATGGAGCGCTGGCTCGCGGCGGTCGCCCGCTGCGCGGCCCGGGACCGAGATCTCGCACGCGAGGTCGCGCGCGCCGCGCAGCTCGTGAAGGGCTACGGCGACGTGCGGCGCCGCATGACCGGGCACTTCGACCGGCTGCTCGAGGGCGTCGAGCGCGCGGCCGAGCGCGAGGCGGCGAACGGCGGCGGGTTCGAGGGCGCGCGGACCCTCGCGGCGCGGTATCGGACGCTCGTGCTGCAGGGACCCGACGGGGAGGCCGAGGCCGCGGCGCTGGCCGCGGAGACGCTCGCGCGTTAGACGCCGACGCGGCGCTGCACCAGACCCTTCAACCGCTCCACCTCGGCGAGCTCGGGGTTCACGAACGCGAAGGCGTGGCCGTCCGCGTCCACCCGCATCACCAGCGACATGACCGTGATGGCCGGGCCGCCGTCGGGCGGCGTGAACGTGAGCTTGACCACGCTGCGCGGCTCGAGGGCCACGGCGAGCCGCGCCTTCATCCCCATGGCGCCCAGCTCGACGGTGGTGGCGTGGTGCTCCGCGCCGTTGTATCCGACGACGCGCACGGGGATCGCGAGCGGCGTGCGCGGGAGCCGCCGGCGGTCGGCGCGCGGCGCGCTCTCCAGGGGCCGGCTCATCGCGGCCGGCTCGAGGTACATCAGGACCTCGCTCAGGCGGTCGAGCGGAACGGGCTTGCCGACGAAGTCGGTGGCGCCCAGGCGCAGGCACTCGCGCGCCTGACTCTCGGTCACGACGCCCGAGACGGCGACGATCGGCACGCCGAGCTCCTTCACGGGACGGAGCTGCAGGAACTCGAGCCCGCTCATGCCGGGCAGGTGGATGTCGAGGATGATCGCGTCCGGGCGCTCCGAGCGGAGCTGGCCGAGCGCCGCCTCCGCGGTGCGCACGACGAGCGGCAGGTGACCCAGCTCGAGCAGGAAATCGCGGAACACGTCACCGAGGTCGGGCTCGTCCTCGACCACCAAAACCCGCATCCCGGCGAGTCTACCACGATAGGTGCGACGCCGGTCAACGCCGTTGTCGGCCGCGCCGCGCGACGCTGCGTGTTATACTCGCGGTCCGGAGCGTCGTGAAGGAGGACTCGTGTCGGGCTACCTGCCCGTGCTGATTTTCGCGCTGTTCATCGTGGGTTTCGCCGCCGTGTCGCTCGCCGTGGCGCGGTTCCTCCGGCCGAGCCGTCCCGACGAGGTGAAGCTGATGAACTACGAGTGCGGCGCCGTGCCGATCGGCCCGGCGTGGGTCCAGTTCCCCGTGGGCTTTTACCTGGTCGGCCTGGTCTTCATCGTCTTCGACGCGCTCCTCGTCTTTCTCTTCCCGTGGGTGCTCGTGCTGAAGGCGCTCGGGCTCGGCGCGTTCTGGCCGATGGCGGGCTTCGTCGGGATCATCGGGCTCGGCTGGCTCTACGCGTACCGGGAGGGCGTGCTCGAGTGGAAGTGAAGGCGCCCCTGCCTCAGGTCCCGCCGCCGGGGTGGAGCGAGTTCAAGGACCTCCAGGAGTGGGAGAAGTACCACCAGGAGCGCGCGACCGACGACAAGACGTCGAACGCGCTGGCCTCGATCGCGGACGCGATCCATCACATGCCGGGCGGGTGGATCGTCACGACGTCCACCGACAAGATCTTCAACTGGGCGCGCCAGTCGTCCATCTGGCCCGTGACCTTCGGTCTCGCGTGCTGCGCGATCGAGATGATGGCGACCTTCGCGTCGCGCTTCGACGTGGAGCGGTTCGGCATGGTGCCGTGGGCCTCGCCGCGCCACTCCGACCTCATGATCGTCTCCGGCACGGTGACCATCAAGATGGCGCCGATGCTCAAGCGGATCTACGATCAGATGCCCGACCCGAAGTGGGTCGTCTCGATGGGCTCGTGCGCGAACTCCGGCGGCCCGTTCCGCCACGGCTACCACGTCGTGAAGGGCGTGGACCGCGTCGTGCCCGTCGACGTCTACGTCCCCGGCTGCCCGCCCACGCCCGACTCGCTGATGTACGGCCTGCTGAAGCTGAAGGAGCAGGTCGCCGAGTTCCAGAAGACCGGACAGCGCTCCACCGCCGCCGACCGCGGGTGAGCATGACCAGCGCCGACGCGACCGCACGGATCCGGGAGAGGTTTGGCGTCGAGCCGGCCGCCGAGGGCGGCGGCCTCGCCGTCGCGCTCCCGCGCGAACGCTGGCTCGCGTTCGGCCGCTTCGCGAAGGACGAGCTCGGCTGCGCCTACTTCAACTGGCTGTCCGCGATCGACTGGAAGGAGCAGGGGCTCGAGGTGCTCTACCGCGTGGAGAACCTCGACGCGAAGCTCGTCCTGACGCTGCGGACGAAGCTCGGCCCCGGGGAGACGCGCTGCGCGTCGCTCGTCGCCGTCTGGCGCGGCGCCGACTGGATGGAGCGCGAGTGCTACGACATGTTCGGCGTGATCTTCGAGGGCCATCCCGACCCGCGGCGCATCCTCCTCTCGGAGGACTGGGAGGGCTACCCGCTCCGGAAGGACTACGCCGTCGACACGCCCCACGCGCCGTACCGATGAACCGCCACGGGAGGAGCCGCGCATGATCTACGAGCTCAGGACCTACACGCTGGTGCCGGGCAAGCAGGGCGAGTACCTCAAGCTCAACGCGGAGGTCGGCCGGCCGATGCGCGGCGACAAGTACGGGAAGCTGGAGGGCGGGTGGACGACCGAGTTCGGGCTGCTCAACCAGTACGTCCACCTCTGGAACTATCCGAGCATGGACGAGCGTGAGCGGCTGCGCGCCGAGCTCATGAAGAACGAGGAGTGGACGAAGGGGTACGTGCCGAAGATCCGGCCGATGCTGCTCGCCCAGGAGAACAAGATCCTCTCCGCGGTGCTGCCGCTCAAGCCGCCCGCGGACGCGGGGCACGTCTACGAGCTGCGCTGGTACCGCGCGCACCCCGGCAAGGCCGCCGAGTGGCTCTCACACTTCAAGGCGATCATGCCGGTGCGCGAGAAGTACTCGAAGAACGTCGGCCTCTGGCAGACCGAGGCGGGCCAGCTCAACGAGGTCGTCCACCTCTGGGCCTACCGTGACCTGAACCACCGCGCCGAGGTGCGGGGCGGCGCGCTGAAGGACCCCGAGTGGCAGAAGTTCCTCGCCGCGTCGGCGCCGCTGCTCGCCGAGATGCGGTCGGTGATCCTGAACCCGACCGCGGTCTCCCCGATGCGCTAGATGTCCGTCGCCGCGCGGCAGACCGTCGAGATCGGCTACGCGGGCAGCGAGCGGCTCACGATGAACATGGGGCCGCAGCACCCGTCCGCCCACGGCGTCTTCCGCGCGATCCTGACGCTCGAGGGCGAGACGGTCGTCGGCGTGGACGCGGTGATCGGCTACCTCCACCGCTGCCACGAGAAGCTCGGCGAGACGCTCACGTACGTGCAGTACCCCTCGATCGCGTCGAAGACCGACTACGTCGCCGCCATGACGTCGGAGCTCGCCTACGTCTCCGCGGTCGAGAAGCTCGGCAAGTTCGAGGTGCCGAAGCGCGCCCAGTATCTCCGCGTGATCGCGGCCGAGCTGCAGCGGATCGCGTCGCACTGCCTCTGGCTCGGCACCTGGTGCATGGACATGGGCGGCGCCCTCGGGGGCGGCGCGACGGTCTTCCTCTACTGCATCCGCGAGCGCGAGCTGATCCTCGACCGCTTCGAGGAGCTGACGGGCGCCCGGCTCCTCTACGGCTTCCACCAGCCCGGCGGGACCCGCTACGACGCGCCCGCGGGCTGGGACCGGAAGGTGCGCGAGACGCTGGACGTCATCGCGCAGCGGATCGACGAGTACGAGGCGATGCTCGAGGGCAACGCGTTCTTCCTCGCGCGCGCCCGGGGCGTCGGCGTGATCTCGCGCGAGCTCGCGCAGGAGGTCGGGGTCTCGGGGCCCCTCATCCGCGGCTCGGGGGTGGACTACGACGTCCGCCGCGCCGAGCCCTACTCCTCGTACGGGGACTTCGACTTCCGCGTGCCCGTCGAGACGGCGGGGGACTGCTACGCGCGCTACCGCGTGCGGATGGTCGAGTTCCGCGAGTCCATCAAGATCGTCCGCCAGGCGCTCGACGGCCTGCCGGAGGGGCCGATCTCGTCGCGGCCGGGCGTGAAGTCGGTGGGCCAGGTGCGGGTGCCGAAGGGCGAGGCCTACACGCGCATCGAGGGCGCGCGGGGCGAGGTGGGCTGCTATCTCGTGTCCGACGGCGGCCCCAAGCCGTACCGGATGAAGTGGCGGGGCGCCTCGTTCTCGAACCTCGCGGTGCTGCCACACATCATCCCCGGCCACAAGGTCGCGGACGTCGTCGCGATCATGGGCTCGGTCGACCCGGTGTTCGGCGAGGTCGATCGGTGATGCCGCCGCTCGCGTGGCACGCGCTCATGGCGTTCATCGTCCTGAATGCCATCCTCGTGCTCGTCGCCTACGTGACGCTCCTCGAGCGGAAGTTCGCCGCGCGCATGCAGTCCCGGATCGGGCCGTACTATGTCGGCCGCCCGCACGGCTGGCTCCAGCCGATCGCCGACGCGCTCAAGCTCATGATGAAGGAGGACGTGATCCCCACGTCGGCGGACCGCGGCGTCTACAACCTGGCGCCGGTCGTCTTCCTCGTGCCGTGCATCCTGATCTTCGCGACGATCCCCTTCGCGCCGGGGCTCGGCGTCGCCGACCTGAACATCGGCGTGCTCTTCTTCCTCGCGGTCTCGTCGCTCGAGATCGTCGGCCTCTTCATGGGCGGCTGGGGCTCGAACAACAAGTACGCGCTCCTCTCGGCCATGCGCGCCGTGAACCAGATCATCTCGTACGACCTGCCCTTCGTCCTCGCGGCCCTCGTGCCGGTCCTCCTGGCGGGCTCGCTCCAGCTCTCCGCGATCGTCGCCGCGCAGCAGGGCCTCTGGTTCGTCGCGTACCCGGTGCTCGGCCAGCTCGCGTTCGTCGCGTTCGTGATCGCGACGCTCGCCGCCGAGAACCGCGTGCCGTTCGACATCCTCGAGGCCGAGTCGGAGCTGGTCGCCGGCTTCCGCGTCGAGTACAGCGGCATGAAGTTCGCCCTCATCCAGCTCGGCGAGTACGCCCACATGCTCGGGACGAGCTTCCTCGGCGCGCTCCTGTTCCTCGGCGGCTGGCTCGGGCCCGGCCCGGCGTGGCTCGGGCCGGTCTGGTTCCTCGTGAAGGCCATCCTGGTCTTCCTGCTCGTCACGTGGGTGCGGTGGACCTTCGTGCGGATCCGCGTGGACCAGATCCTCGCGATCTCGTGGAAGCTCCTGCTGCCCGCGTCGCTCCTCCTGCTGCTCGCGACCGGGCTCTGGGTCGCCACGGGGGGCGCCGGTGGGTAACGGCCCCGGGCGGCCGCCCGCCGTCTTCAAGGAGCTGGGGCAGCTCGTCGGCGCCGTCGGCCGCGCCATGGGCGTCACGCTCCGGAACTTCTTCCGCGCCCCGGTGACGCTCCGCTACCCCGACGTCCAGCGCGCGTACCCCGACCGCTTCCGCGGGATCCTGGCGCTCACCTACGACGGGGAGACCGGCGAGGAGAACTGCATCGGCTGCCGGCTCTGCGAGTACATCTGCCCGCCGCAGGTCATCAAGGTGGAGATGCTCAAGGCCGAGAAGCGGAACTTCGCGAAGACGTTCACGCTCGAGCTCTACGCGTGCGAGTTCTGCGAGCTGTGCGTGCAGGTGTGCCCGACCGACGCGATCATCATGCTGAAGACCTTCGACCTGGCCACCGCGGACCGCCGCCAGCTGCTCCTCGACAAGGACCGGCTCCACGCGCTCGGGCTCGAGTTCGAGCCGTCGTGGGCCACGGGGAACCGGCTTCGCGACATGCAGGCGCCGCCGAAGCCCGCGAAGGCCGCCGAGGGCGTCGCCAAAGGAGAAGCGAAGGAGCCCGCCGAGTGACGCTCGAGGCCGTGGGCTTCTGGGTCGTCGCGACCGTCCTGGTCGCCTCGAGTCTCGCCGTGGTGCTCACGCCCAACCTCTTCCACGCCGTGCTCTACCTCGCCGCCGCGCTCGTCGCGACCGGCGTCGTCTTCCTGTTGCTCGACGCGCCGTTCCTCTTCGGCGTCCAGCTCCTGCTCTACGCGGGCGGCGTCGTGACCATCGTCGTGTTCGCGATCATGCTGACGGAGCGGCTCGTCGGCGAGCGGATCGCGCAGACGAGCCGGCACGTCGTCAACGGCGCCATCGTCGCCGCGGCGCTCTTCGTCGGCGTCGCGGGGTTCCTCATCCAAGCGCCCCTCGGCGGCGCGCGGCCGGCGCCCCCGGGCGACACGATGCCCGCGATCGGGCGGGCGCTGCTCGGCCCCTGGGCGGCGGCGCTCGAGCTGCTCGCCGTGCTCCTCGTCGTCGCGCTGCTCGGCGCCCTCTACTTTGCGCGGACCGAGGACTGATGAGCCTCTACGGCTACCTCACGCTCGCGGCGCTCGTGTTCGCGATCGGCCTCTTCGGCGTCCTCACGCGGCGCAACGCGATCGGCATCCTCCTCGGCATCGAGCTGATGCTCAACGCGGTGAACATCAACCTGGTCGCCTTCGCCCGGTTCGGCGGGGACGTGGCGGGTCTCGTG
>DATFVL010000093.1 GCA_035260325.1 Candidatus Methylomirabilota bacterium
CCCGCCACGCCCGTGCTCGCCGCCGCCGCCGCGGCGGCCGCGGTCGCCGAACCTGTCGCGCGCGGCTAACCGCGCCCGTCGCTCCTCCGCGTAGCGCCGGCGCTCCTCGGCGGTCGGCTTGATCTCCCGCAGGAAGAAGTCGTCGCCCGGCCACTCGACCGGGATCTTCTGGCCGATGAACTTCTCGATCGCCTCGAGGTTCAAGGCGCTCGCCTCGTCCACCAGGCTGACCGCCTTGCCGCCGGCCCCCATGCGCGCGGTGCGCCCGATGCGATGGACGTAGTCCTCGGCGTCCTGTGGCAGGTCCCAGCAGATGACGTGGCTCACGGCCTCGATGTGGAGGCCGCGCGAGGCGACGTCGGTCGCCACCAGCACGGGGAGGCGGCCCTCCTTGAAGTCGTTCAGGATCTTGAGCCGCTTCTTCTGGTCCACGTCGCCCGTCAGCGCGCGCGTCTCGTAGCCGTTCCGCGTCAGCCGGTCCTCGAGCCGGCGCGCCTCCTCGCGCGTGTTCGAGAAGATCAGGATCCGGTCACCCCCCTCGCGCCGGAGCAGCCCGAGGAGCAGCGAGAACTTCTCCTCGCGGCCGACGTGGAAGAGCATCTGCTCGACGCGCTCCGCCGTCTTCTGCTGCGGCATGATGGTGATCTGCGCGGGGTTGTTCATGAACTCCCAGGTGAGCTCGAGCACCCGGAAGGAGAGCGTCGCCGAGAAGAGGAACGACTGGCGCTTCTCGTGCGACGGCAGGCGGCGGAGGATGAACCGGAGGTCCGCGATGAAGCCCATGTCGAACATCCGGTCGGCCTCGTCGATGACGAGGATCTCGACGTGCCGCGGCGACCAGACGCGCTGCTTGAGGTAGTCGATCAGCCGCCCCGGCGTGCCCACGAGCAGGTCGCAGCCCGCCGCCAGCTCGTCGCGCTGCTTGGCGTAGTCGATGCCGCCGTAGACCGCGAGGCTGCGGCACGGCGTGAACCGCCCGAGGAGCTTCGCGTCCGACTCGATCTGGACGACCAGCTCGCGCGTCGGCGCGATCACGAGCATGCGCGGCGTCCCCGTGCCCGGGGGCCCCGACGGCGGCGCCGGCGTGCGCAGCATGCGCGTGAACGCGGCGATCAGGAAGGCCGCCGTCTTGCCCGTCCCGGTCTGCGACTGGCCGGCGACGTCCTTGCCCCGGAGCGCGAGCGGGAGCGCCGCCTCCTGGATCGGCGTGGCGGTCACGAAGCCCGCCTCGCGGATCCCCCGCATCACCGGCTCGGGCAGGTCGAGCGACGCGAAGTCCATTTATCGGAGCGCGAGGCCGCAACCCACGTGGGTGGCCTGAGAGAGATGCGTGTCGTCGAACCCGCTCCCGCAACCCACGTGGGTGGCCTGAGAAAGATGCGTGTCGTCGAACCCGCTCCCGCAACCCACGTGGGTGGCCTGAGATCGGTCCGTCATGTAGCGCTCTCGGAGACAGGCGCCAGTGGTCGTTTCCCGAAGATGCGCGCGCAGACGATCCCGACCTCGTAGAGGAGGATGATCGGGCCGGCCATGAGCGTCTGGTTGAAAGCGTCGGGGGTCGGCGTGAGCACCGCGCCGGCGATGAACGCGCCGTGGATCGCGTACTTGCGGTTCCGCGCGAGCAGCCGCGCCGAGACGATCCCGAGCCGAGCCAGGACCGTGATGAGGAGGGGCAGCTCGAACACCGCACCGAAGGCGAGCGTGAACTTCAGCAGGAAATCGATAAGGTTCTCGAGCGTGATCATCGGCTGGAGCCCCGGCCGCGCGTAGCCCAGCAGGAACTCAATCGCCTTGGGAGTCACCACGAACAGCGAGAAGGCGCCGCCGCCGATGAAGAGGAGCGAGCCGACGACGACGAACGGCGCCGCGTACTTCTTCTCGTGGGCGTGGAGCCCGGGCGAGATGAACCGCCAGACCTGCCAGAGGACCGCCGGAAACGCGATGAACAGGCCGACGATCAGCCCGACCTTCATCTGGACCCACAACGCCTCAGCCGGCGCCGTGAAAACGAGCGAGTATTTCAGCTTCGTCACCGGGCGCGCCAGCCAGTCCACGATCTGCTGGCTGAAATACAGGCCGGGGAGGGCACCAGCGAGCAGCGCATAGAGGCTCCGGAGGATCCGGGTGCGGAGCTCCCCGAGGTGCTCCATGAACGACATCTTGCTGTCGTCGACCGCGCCCGCCATACCTACCAGCCCGTCACGAAGTGCCGGAGCTGCCCGACGCCCGCACCGGCACGGAACCCCTCGCGGATCGCCGCCGTCACGTACGCCTTCGCCTCACGGATGGCGTCGCCGAGCGGCTGCCGGCGCGCCAGCCCCGCGGCGATCGCCGACGAGAAGGTGCAGCCGGTGCCGTGGGTGTTGCGCGATTCGAGGCGCGCGCCCGTGAAGCGGGTCAGCTCGCGGCCGTTCCAGAGGATGTCCGTCGCCGAGTCCCTCAGGTGGCCGCCCTTGACGAGAACGTGGCGTGGCCCGAGCGCCAGGATCCGCCGCGCGGCCTCCTCCATGTCGGCTTCGCTCGCCACCGTCATGCCGGCGAGCGCCCCCGCCTCGTGGAGGTTCGGCGTCACGACGTGCGCGAGCGGCAGCATCTCCTTGATCAGCGCGTCGCGCGCCGCGGGCTCGAGCAGCGGGTCGCCCGACTTCGCGATCATCACGGGGTCGAGGACGACCGGCGCCTGCGCGCGGGCGCGGAGGCGCCGCGCCACCTCGGCGATGATCGGCGCCGTCGAGAGCATGCCGACCTTCACCGCGTCGGCGCCGAAGTCGGAGAGCACCGACTCGATCTGCGCGCCGACGATCTCCGGCGGCAGGTTGAACACGCCCTGGACGCCGACGGAGTTCTGCGCGGTGATCGCCGTCAGCACGGACATGCCGAACACGCGGAACGCGGAGAACGTCTTGAGATCGGCCTGGATGCCGGCGCCTCCGCCGGAGTCCGAGCCGGCGATCGTCAGCGCCTTCGGAACCGTCATGGACGACTCAGTATACCGCCTCTCGCGGCGACTCTGGTTCGACGCGCGCGAAGGCGCCGCCGACCGTAGCGGCTCCGGCGCTCGGCGCCACCGCCCGGCCTCCACGCGAGGCGCCCGAACACGCGCTCGTACACACCGCTCCGATGGCCAATCTTGAGAATCCACACCTCCGAGCCGACGATCCGGACCAGAACGCGATAGTCCCCAACTCTGAGCTTCCAGTGCCCTCGGAGCGAGCCGCGCAGCGGTGCGCCGTACTGTTGCGGGGTTGTCGTCAGTCGTGTCCGGATCGCGCGATCGAGGCGTCGCCGCATGTTCGCCGGCACGGCCTGCAGGTCCGCGGCGGCGACCGCCGGATGGAAGACGACCTCGAAGGCCACTCAGCGACGCTTGCGCTTCGTCGCGCCGAACACCTGCTGATGCGTGAGGGCCCGCGCCCGGTCGAACGTCTGCTCCCGCTCCTCCGCGATCTGGGCCCACACCTGGTCCTCGTACACCTCGAGCGCCTCGCGGAGGAGGTCTCTTGCCTTCAGCGACAGTGAGGTGCCGTCGCGCCGCGCGAGACGCTCCAGCGCCTGGTAGAGCGGCCGCTCCAGGACGACGTTCAGCCGTGGGTTCTTCGCCGGCATGCGTGGGGAGTGTAGCACAAGTGCCGCACCCGGCCGGCCCCGGGCCTCAGCCCGGAATGACCAGGACGAACTCGCCGCGGACCGCCGCGGCCCGCAGCCGCTCGAGGTGCGCCGCCGGGGTCGCGCGCACGATCTCCTCGAACTGCTTGGTGAGCTCGCGCGCCACGACCAGCTCGACCTCGCCGAACACCTCGCCGATCGCCTCGAGCGTCGCCACGATCCGGTGCGGCGACTCGTAGAGGACGATCGTCGTCTCGAGCCCGCGCAGCGCCTTCAGCCGGTTGAGGCGCCGGCCGGGCTTGACCGGCAGAAAGCCGTCGAAGACGAACCGGTCGGCCGGGACCCCCGCGGCCGAGAGCGCCGCCGCGAGCGCCGCGGGCCCGGGGACCGGCACCACCGGCATCCCCGCCGCCCGCGCCTCGCGCACGAGCAGGAAGCCAGGGTCGGAGATGCCGGGCGTGCCCGCGTCGGTGACGAGCGCGACCGATTTGCCCTCCCCGAGCATCCTGAGGATTTCCCGGCCGCGCGCGAGCTTGTTGTGCTCGTGGTAGCTCACGGTCGGCGTGTGGATGTCGAAGCGCGTGAGGAGCGCGCGTGTCCGCCGGGTGTCCTCGCACGCGACCACGGCGGCCTCCTTGAGGACCCGGAGCGCGCGCAGGGTGATGTCCTCGAGGTTGCCGATCGGTGTCGCGACGACGAACAGGGTGCCGCTCAGGCTAGGCCGACTGCTCTTGCGCTTCCGAGACCAGCAGGGGCCGCTCGCGGTTCACGATGACCTCGCGCGTGATGATGCACTCCTTCAGCCCCTGGATCGACGGCAGCTCGTACATGATCTCGAGCATGACCTCCTCGAGGATCGCCCGGAGGCCGCGCGCGCCCGTGCCGCGCTTCAAGGCTTCCTTGGCGATCGCTGCCACCGCGTCCTCGGTGAACTTGAGGCGCACCTTCTCGAGGTCGAAGTACTTCTGGTACTGCTTGACGATCGCGTTCTTCGGCTCCCTCAGGATCCGGACCAGGGCGGGCTCGTCGAGGTCGTGGAGCGTTGCGATGATCGGCAGCCGCCCGACGAACTCGGGGATGAGGCCGTACTTCAAGAGGTCCTCCGGCTGAATCATCGTCAGGAGGTCGCCCACCCGGCGCTCCTCGCGGCTCTTGATGTCGGCGCCGAAGCCCATGCCCGAGCGCCCCACGCGCGCCTCGATGATCTTCTCGAGCCCGACGAACGCGCCGCCGCAGAGGAAGAGCACGTTCGAGGTGTCCACCTGGATGAACTCCTGGTGGGGATGCTTGCGGCCG
The DNA here is from genome assembly GCA_035260325.1 of Candidatus Methylomirabilota bacterium. Classification (NCBI taxonomy): domain Bacteria; phylum Methylomirabilota (SeqCode); species Candidatus Methylomirabilota bacterium. The sequence goes on from DATFVL010000093.1 coordinate 4,903, forward strand.
CCCTGCGGCGGGACGTTCGCGATCGTGCCCTCGAGGATCTTGAGCAGCGCCTGCTGCACGCCCTCGCCTGAAACATCGCGGGTGATCGACGGGTTTTCCGATTTCCGAGCGATCTTGTCTATCTCATCGATATAGACAATCCCTCGTTCGGCTCTCTCCACATCATAGTCCGCGGCCTGCAGCAGTCGCAGAATGATGTTCTCGACGTCCTCGCCGACGTACCCGGCCTCGGTGAGCGTGGTCGCGTCGGCGATCGTGAACGGCACGCGAAGCATCTTGGCGAGCGTCTGGCCGAGGAGCGTCTTGCCCGAGCCGGTCGGCCCGATGAGGAGGATATTCGACTTCTGAAGCTCGACGTCGCCCGCCTCGGTCCCCGACTCGATGCGCTTGTAGTGGTTGTGGACGGCGACGGCCAGGATCTTCTTCGCGCGCTCCTGGCCGATCACATACTGGTCGAGGACGTTCTTGATCTCGGCGGGCTTGGGGAGGGCGCGGAGCTCGCGGCTCTTCTCCTCCTCCCACTCCTCCGCGATGATGTCGTTGCAGAGCTCGATGCACTCGTCGCAGATGTAGACGGTCGGGCCGGCGATCAGTTTCCGGACGTCGTTCTGGCTCTTGCCGCAGAACGAGCACTTGAGCGTGCCGTTGCCTTCGCGCGGTCTGGCCATCCGCTCCCTATCTCGACTCCCGGCCGGCGAGGGCCGGCGCCTCGCTCACCGCCCGGGGGGTCGGCTTCGACGAGATCACCTCGTCGACGATTCTATATTCCTTGGCCTGCTCCGCGGTCATGAAAAAGTCCCGGTCCGTGTCGCGCTGGATCTTCTCCATGGACTGGCCGGTGTGGTGCACCAGGATGCGATTGATCTCCTCCCGCATCCGGAGGATCTCCTTGGCCTGGATGTCGATGTCGGTCGCCTGGCCCTGCACGCCGCCGAGCGGCTGGTGGATCATGATCCGCGCGTGCGGCAGCGCGAAGCGCTTGCCCTTGGTGCCCGCGGTGAGCAGCAGCGCGCCCATCGAGGCCGCCTGGCCCATGCAGATCGTCGCGATCGCGGGCTTGACGTACTGCATCGTGTCGTAGATGGCCATCCCGGCCGTCACCGAGCCGCCGGGCGAGTTGATGTAGAGGAAGATGTCCTTGTCCGGGTCCTCGGCCTCGAGAAAGAGCATCTGGGCGATGACGAGGTTCGCCAGCTCGTCCTCGATGAAGGTGGGCAGGAAGATGATCCGCTCCTTCAGCAGGCGGGAAAAGATGTCGAACGCCCGCTCGCCGCGCGGCGTCTGCTCGACCACCATCGGCACCAGCGCCATCGTGCGTCTCCTTGGGCTCATTGGATCTTCGCCTGGTTGACGAGGAGCTCGAGCGTCCGGCGGTCGCGCAACCCGCGCTTGAGCGCCTCGAGATCACCGCTCTTCTCCATCATACGCCGAATGGCCGGCACGGGCCGCTGGCTCGCCTGGGCGATCTTCTCGACCTCGGCGTCCACCTCGGCGTCGCCCGGCGCGATCCCCTCGCGCTCGGCGATCGCCTCCAGCAGGAGCGTGCGGCGGACCGACGTCTCGGCGGCCGGCTTGAGCTCGGCGAGCATCTTGCCGTAGTCCCAGGGCACGCGATCCGGATCGATCCCCTGGCGGCGCAGGCCCTCGCGCGCGTGCTCGATCTGGTGCGCCACCTGGCGCATGACCAGCGCGTCGGGCACGGTAAATGCGTGCGCGGCGAGCACGGCGTCCACGACCTTGTCTTGAAGCTCGCGCGTCTCGTCGTGCGCGCGCCGCGCCTCGAGCTGTTTCAGGACCTCGGCGCGCAGCGTCGCCAGTGACTCGAACTCGCCGAGCGACTTGGCGAAGTCGTCGTCGAGCGCCGGCAGGATCTTCTCCTTCACCTCGGTCACCTTGACCGTCGCCGAGCCGCCCTTGCCGCGCAGCGCCTCGCGCCGGTGGTCGTCGGCGAACCGGAACGGCACCCGCCGCTCCTCGCCCGCGCGCATGCCGACCACGGCCTGGTCGATCTCGGGAAGCACCGTCCCGCCGCCGACGACGAATTCGTAGCCGGACTGGCTCGACGGCTCCTCGCCCTCGAGCGCCAGCGCGTAATCGACGACGAGCAGGTCGCGGGGCGCCGCGGCCCGGTCCACGGCGCGGAACTGCGCCTGCTGCTCGCGCATCTGCTCGAGCGCCGCGTCGACGTCCTCGGCGGTGACGGGCTTCGGCCGGTGCTCCACGACGACGCCCTTGTACTCGCCGAGCGCGATCGCCGGCTTCACCTCGACGACCGCGACGAACGAGAGCGGCGCGCCCTCCTCGAGCTTGACCTCCTGGAGGTCGGGCTCGTCCACGGGCTCGAGCCGCGCCTCGCTGAGCGCACGCCGGTAGATGTCGGGAATCAGGTGCTCGGCGACCTCGCGCCGGACGTCGTCGGCGAAGTGCACCTTGACGAGCGCGCGCGGCACGTGTCCCCGGCGGAAGCCGGGCAAGCGGGCTTGCTTCTGCACGCGGCCGTACGCCCGCTCCCACTCCTGCCGCACGACGTCCGCGGGCGCCTCGACCGCGAGGCGGCGCTTGCAGCCCTCGATCTCCTCGACCGCGACCTTCATCGACGCTCCGGCTCGATCTTCATCGGCGCTCCACGGTGGTGCGAGAGGGGGGAGTCGAACCCCCAAGGGCTTTTGGCCCACTGGATCCTAAATCCAGCGCGTCTGCCAGTTTCGCCACTCTCGCGGGAATTGCGGGCGGGTTGCGACCGCAACCCGGAGCATACCACCGATCCGGGCGATTCCGAGCACGGGACCGTCCGCACCGGGGTATCTTACCCGCCATGTCGATGAGCGTCGCCGTGACGGGCGCGACGGGTCTCGTGGGCACGGCGCTGACGCAGCGGCTCGCGAGCGCGGGGCATCGCGTCGTCCGCCTCGTGCGTCCCGCGACGGCGCGGCGGCCGCCCGGCGAGGAACCCATCCGGTGGGATCCGGACTTCGGCACGATCCAGGCGTCGCGCCTCGACGGCGTGGACGCCGTGGTGCACCTCGCGGGCGAGAGCGTCGCGGCCGGGCGCTGGACCGAGGCGCGCAAGCAGCGGATCCGCTCGAGCCGTGTCCGCTCGACGGCGTTCCTCGCCGACACGCTCGCGCAGCTCCGGCATCCGCCGCGCGTGCTGGTCGCGGCGTCCGCCGTCGGCTACTACGGGGACCGCGCCGACCAGATGCTCACCGAGGACAGCGCCGCGGGCACGGGCTTCCTCGCCGACGTGTGCCGCGACTGGGAGGCGGCGGCCGAGCCCGCCGCCCGGCGCCGCATGCGCGTCGTCCAGCTGCGGATCGGCATGGTGCTGTCGCCCGCGGGCGGGGCGCTCGCGACGCTCCTCCGGCCCTTCCGCCTCGGGCTCGGCGGGCGGGTCGGCTCGGGCGCCCAGTGGATGAGCTGGATCTCGGTCGACGACCTCTGCGGCGCGATCCTCCACGCCCTCGCGACGACGGCGCTCGCGGGGCCGGTCAACGCCGTCGCCCCCGAGCCCGTACCGAACCGCGAGTTCGCGCGCACGCTCGGCCGTGTCCTCCGCCGCCCCGCGTTCCTGCCCCTGCCCGCCTTCCTCGCGCGCCTCCTCCTGGGCCAGATGGCCGACGAGCTCCTGCTCGCCAGCGCGCGCGTCGTGCCCGCGCGGCTCCAGGCGACGGGCTTCACGTTCGGCGATCCGGCGCTCGAGGGCGCGCTCCGCCGTCTGCTCGGGCGCTGAGGGGCGCGCGCGGCGAGGAAGGGCTATCATTGGGCATGGCCAAGCCGGGGACCGTCCGAGAGCTCAGGGACAGCGGGTACCAGCAGCGGTCCGTCAAGCAGGAGCTGCGCGACAACCTCATCGGACGGCTCAAGCGCGGTGAGCCGATCTTCCCGGGGATCGTCGGCTACGAGGAGAGCGTCCTCCCGCAGATCGAGAACGCGATCCTCTCGGGCCAGGACATCGTGTTCCTCGGCGAGCGCGGCCAGGCGAAGACGCGGATGGCGCGCCTGCTGATCGGCCTGCTCGACGACGAGGTGCCCGCGCTCGCGGGCTGCGAGATCAACGACGAGCCCTTCGCGCCGATCTGCGCCGCGTGCCGGCAGCGCCTCGCGGAGCGGGGCGACGCCGCCCCGATCGGCTGGCTCCCGCGCGACCGCCGCTACGGCGAGAAGCTCGCCACGCCGGACATCACGATCGCCGACCTCATCGGCGAGGTGGACCCGATCAAGGTGGCCGAGGGACGCTACCTCGCCGACGAGCTGACCATCCACTACGGCCTCCTGCCGCGCACCAACCGCGGCGTCTTCGCGATCAACGAGCTGCCCGACCTCGCCGAGCGGATCCAGGTCGGCCTCCTCAACATCATGGAGGAGCGCGACGTCCAGATCCGCGGCTACAAGGTGCGCCTGCCGCTCGACCTCTACGTCGTCGCCAGCGCCAACCCCGAGGACTACACGAACCGCGGCCGCATCATCACGCCGCTCAAGGACCGCTTCGGCTCGCAGATCCGCACGCACTATCCGAAGCGCCTCGAGGACGAGATGACGATCATGGAGGCCGAGCTCACGCGCTTCGCCGAGGACGGCATCGCCACGCACGTCCCCGGCTACATGAAGCAGGTGATCGCGGAGCTCACGCACCTCGCGCGCCGCTCGACCGAGATCAGCCAGCGCTCCGGCGTCTCGGTGCGCGTCAGCATCTGCAACTACGAGAACCTCCTCTCGAGCGCGCTCAAGCGGGCGATCCGCCTCGGCGAGCCCGACGCCGCGCCGCGCGTGAGCGACCTCGGCGCGATCGCCGCGTCCACGAGCGGCAAGATCGAGCTCGAGACGCTGGGCGAGCAGGGCGACGACAAGGTGCTCGCGAAGCTCGTCCAGCGCGCGGTGCTGAACGTCTTCAACCGGAGCTTCGCCGGCGGCGAGCTCGACGAGGTGGTGGCCGCGTTCCAGGGCGGCCTCAACATCACGGTGGCCGACACGATGTCCTCGAGCGAGTACGTGAAGCAGATCGCGCAGGCGCGCCCGCTCCAGGCCGCGGTGCGCAAGCTCGGCGCCGGCGACCCCGCCACGACGGCCTCCGCGCTCGAGTTCCTGCTCGAGGGGCTCCACCTGAACAAGAAGCTCAACAAGGACGTCCAGGCCGGCCATCAGCGGTACCGGAGCTAGGGCCGTGCGCATCCGCTACTCGCGCTGGGACGGCTCGCAGAAGCTCGACGACCTCGACGCCGACGACCTCCTGTCGGCGATGTCCGACGACCTCCTGACCGACGGCGACCCCGGGCGCGCGCTGCGCCGGCTCCTCCAGCGCGGCGCCCGGCGGCCCGACGGCGCGCCCGTGCCCGGACTTCAAGATCTGCTCCAGCGGCTCCGCCGGCAGCGCCAGCAGCGGCTCGACCGCTACGACCTCGGCTCGGCGCTCGACGACATCACGCAGAAGCTCGACGACGTGATCCGGACCGAGCGCGCGGGCGTCGAGCGCCGCGTCCCGAACGGACGCGAGCGCGCGGCGAAGCTCGCGCGGCTGGACCGGCTCCCGCCCGACCCCGCCGGCCGCATCCGCGAGCTCCAGAAGCACGACTTCACCGAGCCCGAGGCGAAGCGCAAGTTCGAGGAGCTGCTGAAGTCGCTCCAGCGGCAGATGCTCCAGCCGTTCGCCCAGGGCATGCAGCAGGCGCTCCAGAACCTCACGCCCGAGGACCTCCGGCGCATGCGCGAGATGATGCGCGACCTGAACCGCATGCTCCGCCAGCGGCTCGAGGGCGAGGAGCCGGACTTCCAGGCGTTCATGGACAAGTGGGGCCAGCACTTCCCGGGCGTCGAGAGCCTCGACGAGCTGCTCGAGCGGATGGCGGAGCAGATGGCCCAGCTCCAGTCGCTCATGGCGAGCCTCGCCCCCGATCAGCGCCGCGAGCTCCAGGACATGATGAGCTCGCTTTTCCTGAAGGACGAGCGGCTCGAGGCCGAGATGCGCCAGCTCGCGCAGAGCCTCGGCGAGCTCCTGCCGCTCGACGAGCTCGCCCGGCGCTACGATTTCCGTGGCGACGAGGAGCTCGGCATGCGCGAGGCCATGCGCCTCATGGAGGAGCTCCAGCAGCTCGACCAGCTCGAGCGCGAGCTCCGCGGCGTCGAGGACGCGGGCGACCTCGAGCGCGTCGACCCGGAGCGCGTCGGTCGGCTCCTCGGCGAGGAGTCGCAGCGCGACCTGGAGCGGCTGCGCGAGCTCACGCGAAAGCTCGAGGAGGCGGGGTACCTCGAGCGCAAGGGCGACCGGCTCGAGCTGACCGCGCGCGCCATCCGGAAGATCGGCGACAAGGCGCTCGGCGACATCTTCGCCGTCCTCAAGCGCGACCGGTTCGGCCGCCACGCGGTGAGCCGGCGCGGCGCCGGCGGCGACCCGACCGACGAGGCCAAGCCCTACGAGTTCGGCGACCCGTTCCTGCTCGACCTGCGCCGGACCCTCATGAACGCGGTCGAGCGCGGCGGGCCGGGCACGCCGGTGCGGCTCGCGCCGGCCGACTTCGCGGTCCACCGGACCGAGCTCTCGACGCGCGCGGCGACGGTCGTCATGCTCGACATGAGCCGCTCGATGCTGAACAACGGCTACTTCCTGCCGGCGAAGAAGGTCGCGCTCGCCCTCACGGCCCTGATCCGCGGCCAGTTCCCGCGCGACAGCCTGCACATCGTCGGCTTCTCGCTCTACGCGCGCGAGTTCAGCCCCGAGCAGCTCCCGACCCTCGCGTGGACCGAGTGGAACGTCGGCACCAACATGCACCACGGCTTCCAGCTCGCGCGCCGGCTCCTCGGCCGCCGGCAGGGCGGCAACCGGCAGATCATCATGATCACCGACGGCGAGCCCACCGCCCACCTCGAGGGCGGCGAGGCCGAGTTCTCGTATCCGCCGACACGGCGCACGTTCGAGGAGACGCTGAAGGAAGTCCAGCGCTGCACGCGCGACGGGATCACGATCAACACCTTCATGCTGGAGCGGAGCCGCTCGCTCGTCGCGTTCGTCGAGCAGATGGCCCGCATCAACCGCGGCCGCGCGTTCTTCGCCGCGCCCGAGCGGCTCGGCGAGTACGTGCTGGTCGACTACGTCAATGCCAAGCGCCGCGCGGTCTCCTGAGGAGGCCCACCCATGAAAGCCGCGATCCTCTACGAGGCGAACAAACCGCTCCAGGTCGTCGACGTCGAGCAGCAGGGTCCGCAGGCCGGCGAGGCGCGCGTGCGCGTGATGGCGGCCGGCATCTGCCACAGCGACTGGCACATTATGAACGGCGACTGGCCGCTCCCGCTGCCGATGGCGCTCGGCCACGAGGCCGCCGGCATCGTCGCCGAGGTGGGCGCGGGCGTCGCCGGCGTCAAGCCCGGCGACCACGTCATCTTCTCGTTCCGGCCGCACTGCGGGCGCTGCTTCTACTGCTCGACGGGGCGCTCGATCCTCTGCGATGGGCACCCGGGCGTGCGCTGGACGCTGCTCGACGGCACCTGCCGCCTCAAGCGCAACGGACAGGACATCTTCCAGATGGCGCGCATCGGGACCTTCGCCGAGTCCGTCGTCTGCCCCGCCGAGATGCTCGTACCGATCCGCAAGGAGATGCCGTGGGCGCAGGCGGCGCTCATGGGCTGCTGCGTGCCGACCGGCGTCGGCGCGGTCACCCACTGTGCGAAGGTCGAGGCGGGCGCGTCGGTGCTGGTGGTCGGCTGCGGCGGCGTCGGGCTCAACGTCGTGCAGGGCGCGCGGCTCGCGGGCGCGGGCAAGATCATCGCGTGCGACCTCCTCGAGAACAAGCTCGCGTTCGCGCGCGAGTTCGGCGCCACGCACACGCTCGACGCGTCGAAGGAGAAGGTCGTGGACCGCGTGCGCGAGCTGACCGGCGGGCGCGGGGCCGACTACGCCTTCGACGCGATCGGCGGCGAGGCGACGACGCTCCAGATCCTCGACGCGATCCGCCCGGGCGGCACGGCCGTCATCGTCGGAATGGCCGCCATGAACGTGCGCGCGCCGATCACGCCGTACCTGATGGCGCTCCAGGAGAAGAACCTCAAGGGCACGATGTACGGCTCGGTGCGCCCCAACATCGACTTCCCGCGGCTGGTGGACCTCTACCTCGACGGCCGGCTGAAGATCGACCAGCTCATCAGCCGGACATACGAGCTCGACGAGATCAACGAGGGGTTCCACGCGCTCCGGAGCGGGCAGGTCGCCCGCGGGGTCGTCGTCTTCGCCTGACCCCCACCGCCGATTGACGCGCTTCGCCACCGCTCTACCCAGGGTGGTGGTGCGGACCCGGGAGCCCCCTGACGCCTTTGGGGGGATTCCCCGCCCTCGATTCAGGGATTACCCCGATTGTTGTCGCTCCCCCCAGGCCGCAATCTCCCCGCAATGCCAGCGACGTTCCGGGCGCCACGCGGGGGGAGGACGTCATGAGGATCGTCTGTGCCTGGTGCGAAAAGGAAGGGCGGCCTGCGGTGATTCGGGTGGACGACTCCGCCGCGAACTTCGACTCTCACGGCATCTGCGACGCCCACACCGTCAAGGTGCTCAGCGAGCTCCGGAGCCGCCTCAAGCAGACCTGGCAGGTGGGCCCCACGTACCTGGACGCCACCACCGCGGTCCGGGCCGCGACCATGCGAACCGCGCTGGCGGGCTCCCCGACCTCCTGAGATCGAAGGACGGGCCATGACGGTCGGCGTCGAGACACTCGCGCTGAGGAAGCTGGTCGAGACGAACGTCGAGGTCGTCGAAGCCGGTCTCCGGGTCGTCGACACGCGCTTTCTCATCGGCCAGTCCTCGGTGGACATCGTCGCGCGCGACGAGACGGGCGCGCTGACGCTGATAGCGGCCGGGGTGGCCGGGGACGACGAGATGTTCTTCAAGGTCGTCGGCGCCTACCGGTGGTGCCGCCGGAACCCCGACGCGGTCCGCCACCTGTTTCGGGGAACGCGGCTCTCGACCCATCGGGCGCCGCGGATGCTGTTCGTCGTCCAGCGCTTCGCCCGGTCCTTCGTGCGGAGTATGGACGACCTCGGCTTCGAGCCCGTCCACGGCCTCGACCTCCTCGACCTCGGCGTCAACGGGAGCGCGACGATGGCGCTCGAGGTGAGGGAGCGTCCCTGGGGCCGCGCCGCGCTCGAGCCGGTGCGGGACGCCAAGCGCGAGATAGTCGCCGGCTTCACGCTTCGGGCCCTCGAAGTCTCCGCGTCCTGAGCGAACCCCCCGCCTCGGACCTCCAGACAAGAAACGGGGGAGGGTCGGCCCTCCCCCGGACGCCTGAATCGACCGCTCGAGCGCTACGGGACCGGGACGGTCGCGCCGTCGCCGACCGCGGAGATGTTGAAACTCCCCGCGCCTGTGCGGGGATGCAATCCGACCCTCTTGGTCATCGCGGTGACAAAACCCGTCACCCGCCCTTGCGCTATTGCCGGCTGATCAGCACCTTCACCTTCGGGTACTCCGGCGCCTTCCCCTCGACGTCGACGATGCGGAGGACGCCGTCGGGGGTCTCCAGCAGAAGGTTGTTATTGCTGAAGGCCACGTACCTTCCCCACGACTTCGGCACGCTGATCTCGTACTTGGCTGATGAGGTCTGCGCCTGCGCCGGGGCGGGCGCGGGGAGCCACGGGCGCACCGCGATCACGGCCAGCGCCAGGGCCGATGACGGTCAGCACGGTCTTGAGGTAACGGTCTGCGATCATGGTCGTCCTCCCGCTGATTGAGTGTTCCAGCAAACTAGTTATACTTGATCGGTCATGCGTCGCTCAGAGATCCTCGCGCTGCTCGCGGCGCTGGTGGCGCTCGCCGCGGCGGCCGCGCCCGTGGGCGCCGCCGACCGACCCGAGGCCCCGAGCCCTCCGAATGTCGCGGGAGTCCTGACGCCCTGGGGCCAGCTCGATCTCTCGCTGAGCCTCACGCCCTACAATCTCCCCATCCGGCTCACGCTCGACCCCCGGACGGAGCCCGCGAGCCCAGCGCCGACCTTGTCCGTGGCGCCGTACTTCGCCGTCGGGCGCCCCGAGGAGCTCGACGGTGATCTGCCCGCGGGCCTGCGGAGCCTCCGTCCCGAGAAGGCTCAGCAGCTCAAGACGGCCGCCGGCGTGGTCCTGGGGCTCGGCGCGAACGCCGAGATCACCGGCGAATACCGGTTTCTGGGCATGCGCCAATCCGGGCTGAGCTGGAGCCCGTCCGGACTCGACAGGACATTCGACGCGGGTCTGGATGCCCTCGGCCTCAGCTTCAGCCTGTCCATCAAGTACTGATCCCTCTGCCACCCGCCGACGACACGAGGAGGCCACGATGCTGGCGATCTGGGTGAAGGTGCGCGTGAGGCCGCAGCTCCGACAGCGCTTTCTCGAGGCGATCGAGGTGGACGCGCTCGGCTCCGAGCGGGACGAGCCGGGCTGCCTGCGCTTCAACGTCCTCCAGGACGAGCACGACGAGAACGTCTACTACTTCTACGAGGTCTACAAGGACCAGGCCGCGCTCGAAGCGCATCGCGCGATGCCGCACTACGCCGTCTGGCGCGCAGCGGCCGACGCGCTCGACGGGCCGAGCGAGCCGACGCGGTGCCGGCCCGTCTTCCCGGCCGCGCGCGCGTACTGGGGCAAGGCCTAGACATGCACCCCGCGTGAAGACCTACTACGACCGGCGCGCGCCCGAGTACGACGACTGGTACCTCGGGACGGGCCTCTTCGCCCGGCGCGAGCGCCCGGGGTGGCAGGCCGAGCTCGCCGCCGTCGAGCGCGCGGTCGCCGCGCTCCCGTTCGCCCGCGTGCTCGACGTCGCGTGCGGCACGGGCTTCCTCACGCGCCGGCTGCGCGGGCGCGTGACCGGCGTGGACCAGAGCGCGGCGATGCTCGCGATCGCCCGACCGCGGGTGTCCGGCGGCACGTTCGTCCGCGCCGACGCGGCCGCGCTGCCGTTCGCCGCCGGCGGATTCGACGCGGTGTTCACCGGCCACTTCTACGGCCATCTCGAGACCGGGGCGCGGGCGCGCTTCCTCGCCGAGGCGCGCCGGGTGGCCGCGACCCTGGTCGTGGTGGACGCAGCACTCCGCGACGACGTGCGGCCGGAGGAGATGCAGGCCCGGAAGCTCAGCGACGGCTCGCGCTACACCGTCTACAAGCGGTACTTCACTCCCGCGCAGCTCGCGGCCGAGCTCGGCGGCGGCCGGACGCTCCACGCGGGCCGCTGGTTCGTCGTCGTCATGGCGTGAGGCGTCGAGGACGTTGCGCCCGGCGGTGGGGTATCATCCGACAACGACCCAGCTCTCCAGGGAGGCGCCGCCATGCAGGGAAACGGCCATACGGACGCCCGGAAGCTTCGCACCCGCCTGAGCCACCCGATCATCGACGCCGACGGCCACTGGCTGGAGTACGCGCCGATCATGCGCGAGGAGTTCCGCCGCATCGGCGGGGACGCCGCCGCCGAGGCTCTGGCGATCGCCAGCGACCGCGTCCCCGGCTCGCTCAGGCTCTCCCCGGCCGAGCGGCGGCGGCGCCGGATCGGCCAGGAGGCGTTCTGGGGGTCACCGAGCGAGAACGTGCTCGACCGCGCGACGGCGATGCTGCCGCGCCTCATGTACGAGCGGCTGGAAGACCTGGGCATCGACTTCGCGGTCGTCTACCCGACGGCCGGGCTCGGATACCACCGCATGCAGGACACGCGGCTGCGGCGCGCGATCTGTCGCGCCTACAACGTGTTCGCCGCGGATCAGTTCCGCGGGCTCGAGGACCGCGTCATTCCCGCCGCGATCATCCCGATGTACACGCCGGAGGAGGCGCTCGAGGAGGTCGAGTACGCGGTCCGGCAGCTCGGGTACAAGGTCCTGATGATCGGCGGCCTCATGCGGCGCCCCGTCCCCGTCCTCGCCGAGGAGCATCCCGCGGCGTCCAAGTTCGTCGAGTGGTACGACGTGATCGGCATCGACAGCGACCACGATTACGATCCCGTGTGGGCCAAGTGCCGGGAGCTCCGCGTCGCGCCGAGCTTCCACAACGGCGCGCGCTCGATCCTCCTCCGCAACTCGCCGTCGAACTTCTGTTACAACCACATCGGCCACTTCGCCTCCGCCGGCCACGCGGTCTGCAAGGCGCTGTTCTTCGGCGGCGTCACCCGCCGGTTCCCGGACCTGAACTTCGCGTTCCTCGAGGGCGGGGTCGGCTGGGCCTGCATGCTCTACGCGGACCTCATCGGGCACTGGGACAAGCGCAACCGGCAGGCGATCGAGAGGACGAATCCGGACAGGCTCGATACCGCGGCCCTGCTCGGGTTCGCGCAGAAGTACGGCCGCGACGCGGTGGTGGACGCGGTGCGCCGGGGCGACGGGCTGGAGGGCGACTCGAACTCGAGACTGACCGGCGGCATCGAGGACCTCGACGATTATTTCCGCTGCAAGATCGAGCGCAAGGAAGACATCCGCGAGCTCTTCGTCCCGCGCTTCTACTTCGGCTGCGAGGCCGACGATCCCATCAACGCCTGGGCGTTCAACCGCCGCGCGAACCCGCTGGGGGCGCGCCTCAACGCGATCTTCAGCTCCGACATCGGGCACTTCGACGTGCCGGACATGACAGAGGTCGTCCCCGAGGCGTACGAGCTGGTCGAGCACGGCCTGCTCACCGACGACGACTTCCGCGACTTCATGTTCGCCAACGCCGTGCGCTTCTGGGGCGAGGTGAACCCGGAGTTCTTCAAGGGCACGGCGGTCGAGAAGCAGGCGGCCGACGTGCTGGCGCAGCCGGCCGTCCGTCGATGACCGTCCCGAGCGCTCCGGCCCTCGATCCGCAGGCGCGCGCCGTGCTCGAGCTCGTCGTCACGTCGGGCCGCCCGGCGTACCACCAGCTCTCGCCGAAGGACGCGCGCCAGCTGTTCCGCGAGACGCGTCCGGCCTCGACCCCCACGCCGCCCGACATCGGCCTGGTGAAGAACCTCGCCGCCGACGGCCCGCGCGGTCCCGTTCCGCTCCGCGTCTACCGCCCGGCGCGCATCCCGGCCTCGACGCCGCTGCCGGCGCTGATGTTCTTCCACGGCGGCGGGTGGGTGATCGGCGACCTCGAGACGCACGACGTGCTGTGCCGTCAGCTCACGGCGGACTCGGAGGCGTGCGTCGTCGCGGTCGACTACCGTCTCGCGCCCGAGCACAAGTTTCCCGCCGCGGTCGACGACGCGTGGGCGGCGACTCGCTGGGTCGCCGCGCGCGCGGGCGAGCTCGCGATCGACGCCGGCCGCCTCGCGGTCGGCGGCGACAGCGCCGGCGGCAACCTGGCGGCGGTCGTCGCCTTGATGGCGCGTGATCAGGCCGGGCCGCCGATCCGGCTCCAGGTGCTGCTCTATCCGGTCACGGATCTCGCGGCGGAGACGCGATCGTATCGGGACTTCGCCGACGGGTTCATGCTCACGCGCGAGAGCATGCGCTGGTTCGCCGCGCACTACCTGAACGCCGCCGAGGAGGCCGCCGACTGGCGCGCCTCACCGATCCGTGCGCGCTCGCTGGCCGGTTTGCCGCCGGCGCTCATCGTCACCGCGGGCTTCGATCCGCTGCGCGACGAGGGTCACGCTTACGCCGAGCGGCTGCGCGACGCGGGCGGGCGCGTGGACTACGTCTGTTACGGCGGGATGCTCCACGGCTTCGTGCCGATGGGGCGCCTCATCGACACCGGCAATCGCGCCGTCTCGCTCATCGCCGGCTCGCTGCGTCAGGCGCTGCGCTGACGACACGCCCGGCGACGGCGCGCACTTTGCGCGGCGCCGCCAGCCAGATGGTCACCGCCGAGAGCGCGCTGCACGCGATCGCGATCCAGAACGCGAGCGTGTAGCTGCCGGTCGCGTCGTGCAGCACGCCCGTCACCCACGGCCCCGCGGCCCCGCCCGCGATGGACGCCAGCATCAGCGAGCCGAAGATCGTGCCGTAGTGCCGGCCCTGAAAGATCTCGGCCGGAATGGCCCCGATGACGGAGGTGAGGCCGTAGCCGAGCATGCCCTGCGACGCGACCATGAAGTAGAGCAGCGGCGGCGTCGGCATCTCACGCAGGAGCAGGAGTGCCAGATAGCAGAGCACGAAGCCGAGGCTCCCCGCCGTCCACACCCACTCGCGGCCGATCCGGTCCGAGAGGTGGCCGAGCACGATCTGGCCGGGGATGCCCGCGAGGCTCACGAAGCCGAGCGCCCACGCCGCGTCGGTCGCGCTGAACCCGATCTCGACCAGGTACTTCGTCTGGTGGACCTGCACCGCGTACCACGCGAAGAGGCCGCAGAAATAGCCCAGCGCGATCCACCAGAAGCGGGCCGTGCGCATGGCGCGCGCGAGCGTCCAGTCCACCGCGACCCACGCCGCGTCCACCACGTTCGCCACCGGACCGGCGGCGACGGTGCCGCGTGAACCACCATCGCCGTCAGGCTCGAGTCCGAGGTCCTCGGGCCGCCGTCTGAGCAGGAGGTTGAGCGGTGCCAGCAGCGCCACGATCAAGATCCCCATCGCCCAGCAGGCGGCGCGCCAGCCGGAACTCTCGATGAGGATCTGAAGCCAGGGCAGCAGGATGATCGAGCCCACGCCGACGCCGGAGTAGGCCACGCTGATGGCCAACCCCCGCCGGCGCACGAACCAGTTGGGCAGAAAGAGCGCCTGACCCGTGTATCCGAGACAAACGCTGCCGCCGCCGACGAGCACCCCGAGCGTCGCGTAGAGGTGCCACGGCTGGCGCACCAGCGTGGCCAGCATCAACCCGGCCGCCATGAGACCCACGCCCAGCTCGATCACGACCCGTGGCCCGCGGCGGTCCATGAGCCGGCCGAGCGCGGGGCTCAGCGCCGCCGAGACGAGGAAGCCGAACGAGAAGGCGCCGGCCGTCACGCCGCGCTCCCAGCCGAACTCGTCGAGGATCGGCGGGAAAAGGAGCGAGAAGGCGGTGCGCGCGTTGACACCGACTCCCATGGTGACGAAGGCGACGGCCACGATGACCCAGCCGTAGAAGAAGGGCAGGCGCACCCCGGGAATAGTAGAGGACCAGCCAAGTCCAGTCACGAAATCAGATTCAGCGGCTCTCGTACCACCCGCAGGGACTGCGGCCCTTCATCGTCAACTGGGACGCGACGGCCGCGGCCTTCATCCAGTGGCTCCACCGCGACCTGCTGCGCACCGGCGACGCCGAGACCCGCCGCCTGCTCGACGAGCTCCTCTCCTATCCCGACGTCCCGCGCCGGTGGCGGACGCTCGACCTCGACGCCTCGACGGCGCCGTTCCTCGCCATCGAGCTCCGGAAGGGGGACGTCCGCTTCAGCTTCTTCACGATCCTCGCGAGCCTCGGGACGCCCTACGACATCACGCTCCATGAGCTTCGGGTCGAGTGCTTCTTTCCCGCCGACGAGGCGACCGCGGAGGCGCTCCGCCGCCTGACGTAGCTCTCCGCGTCCGTGCTAGGCTCCTCCCTCGGCCCCCGATGCCACACTTGGTGCACGTCCTCGCGCTCAGCGCCGCGCTCAGCTCGGCAGCCGCGACGATCTTCGTCCGGCAGGGCCTCCGCGGGAGCGACCCGTACACGGGCGTCTGGATCAACCTCGTGGTCGGCACCGCGGGCCTCTGGGTCGGTGTTCTCCTCACCGGCGGGCTGGGCCACATGGCTCCCGCGGGGATCGCCTTCTTCGTCCTCGCCGGCCTGATCGGCACGGTCGGCGGCCGGCTTTCCAGATTCGTCAGCATCGAGAAGGTCGGCGCCTCGATCGCCGCGGCCGTCATCAACTTGCACCCCCTCGTCGCCTCCGGCCTGGCCATCCTGCTGCTCGGCGAACGCGTCACCGCGCCGATCGTGGCGGGCACGGTGGTGATCGTCGTGGGCACGGTCCTGCTCTCCCTCGGCGGCAGGCGCCTCGGGTTCCGTCCGTGGCAGCTCGCGCTGCCCCTGCTCTCGGCCGCGTGCTTCGGCGTGGTGGCGGTCCTCCGAAAGCTCGGCCTGAGTCAGATGGGCCCGGTGACGGGCTCGGCGATCAACGTGACCACGGCCCTGGTCGCCTTCAGCGCGTTCCTGCTGGCCGCGGGGCGACGCGACGCCATCGCCTGTCGCGGCCGGAGCCTCGCTCACTTCGTGGCCGCGGGCGTCGCGGAGAACGGCGCGGTGTTCATGAACGTCGTGGCGCTCAGCGTGGGCTCGGTGAGCGTCGTCGCTCCGCTCTACGGGGTGGCGCCGATCTTCGTCCTCCTCCTGTCGCCCCTCTTCCTCCGAGGCCTCGAGACGCTCAGCGGCCGGGTGATCCTGGGAACGCTCCTGATCGTCCTCGGCGTGTGCCTCATCACGGCGCTCTCCGGGCGCTGATAACCGCTTGTTGACAAGTGGAATGTCTTGTAAAGTGTGGCATCCTTCGTTCGAAACCAAGGGAGGAGAGACGATCATGAGTCGTAAGCGTCCCTCGCTTGCCCTCACGCTCGGTTCGATCGCGCTGCTCTCCCTGACTCTCCTGGTGGCGGACCTCTCCGCCGCGCAAACGCCGAAGCGCGGCGGCACGCTTCGGGTCGCCTACGGCAACGAGATCTTGGGTCTCGACTTCCACACCGTGCCGGGCTACGAAATGATCTGGGTCGCGACGAACGTCGGCTGTGGGCTGATCAGTATCACCCCCGACGGCAAGTTCGTCCCCGACGCCGCCGAATCGTGGCAGATCTCGCCCGACGCTCTCCTCTACACGTTCAAGCTCAAGAAGAACGTTCTCTTCCACGACGGCACCCAGGTCGACGCCGCCGTCGTCAAGTTCAACATCGACCGCATCATGGACCCCGCGACCAGATCCAGCATGCGGACGTTCTACGAGGCGGTGCATTCGGTCGAGGTGCTCGATCCGTATACCGTGCAGATCCGACTCAAGCATCCGTACGCGTTCATGATGCACATGCTGGCCGCGTACCGGATGGGGCTCGTGCTTTACTCGCCCGCCGCGACGCAGAAGTACACGGCCGAGGAGCGGAGGGCCGGGAAGCCCGAGGCGGTCGTCGGATGCGGGCCCTTCAGGCTCGTCGAGTGGGTGAAGGGAGTCCATCTCGTCATGGACCGCTTCGACAAATACTTCGAACCGGGAGTCCCCTACTTGGATCGCGTCGTGATCCGCGTGATCAAGGATCCCGTCACGCAGATGGCCGCGTTCAAGGCCGGCGAGATCGACTTCATCGCCGACTTCTCGGCCGATCACGTCGACATCCTCAGGGCGCAGAACCCGCGCGCCCAAATCATGACCGGGAAAGAGACGACACCGATGGTCGCGATGATGAAGGTCACGGTGCCGGCTGATGGGAAGCCCATGTCGAAGGATCGCGCGCCGCATCCGATCTTCAACGATCTCCGGGTGCGCAAGGCCGTCGCGTGCTACGGCATCGACCGCAAGGAGATCGTCAAGATCGCCTTCAAGGGACACGCCACGCCGTGGCTCGGGATCATCCCGCCGGGCACGCTGGACACCGTCGACGTCACCCCCATGTGCCCCTACGACCCGGCCCGCGCGAAAACGCTGCTGGCCGAGGCCGGCTACGGACCGCAGAAGCCGCTGACCTTCGAGCTACTGACCAACACCGAGAAGTCTGTGTTCAACGTGATCGTCACGGTGATCAAGGAGCAGATGGCGCGGATCGGCGTGACCGCGAACATCCGGCTCGTTGACAAGCCCAGCTGGTTGACCACGACCACGCAGGACGGCCCGTTCGACATGTACGTCGAAGATCTCGCGTCCCTCTTGACGGTGGACCAGAACACCTACCTGTCGACCACCACCGCGGCCTGGAACCACTCGCGTCACACGGACCCCAAGGTCGACGAGTACTACACCCGCTACGCGCGCGAGATGGACCAGGCGAAGCGCAAGGCCATCGCCAGGGAGTTCCAGGAGTTCTCCGCCGACAAACTCTACTGGAACACCATCTCCGGCTCGCCGTTCTACCAGATCGCGCAGCCGTGGATGAAGGGCTACGTCTACCAGGCCGAGTTCAAGGTTCACTACAAAAAGGTCTGGTTGGACAAGTAGTCGATGCGCAGCTACGTCCTGAAGCGTCTGCTCCAGATCGTGCCGACCGTCCTCATGATCACCCTCGTGGTGTTCGTGATGATGCAGTCGGTCCCCGGCGACCCGGTCGTGGTCCTGCTCGGCGACGCCTACACCGAGGAGGACGCGATCAAGGTGCGCGAAGAATACGGCCTGAACAAACCGATCGTGGTCCAGTACTCCATCTGGCTCGGCAAGCTCGTTCGGGGGGACTGGGGCATCTCGATCCTCAGCGGGCGTCCCGTGCTCCACGACGTGCTGGTCCGCTTGCCGGTCACGCTCGAGCTGATCGTCCTCTCGATGGGCGTGGCGCTAGCGATCGCGATCCCCGCCGCGATCATCGGCGCCCTGCGCCAGAACACCTGGGCCGACTACACCGCGACGACGACGGCCATGATCGGGGTCTCCATTCCCGAGTTCTTCATCGGTGTCCTGCTCCTGCTGGTCTTCTCCATCGGCCTGGGCGGGCTGCTGCCCAGCTCGGGCTGGGTGTACCTGCCCGGGACCTGCCCCATGATGGTGTGCGGGGTGAGCCTCTGGGGCAACTTGCAGCACGTCCTCATGCCCGCGCTCGCGCTCGGCGTGGGGCGCGCCGCCATCCTCACGCGGCTGCTCCGCGCCAGCATGCTCGAGGTCATCCGGACGGAGTACGTCACGACCGCCCGCGCCAAGGGCGTGGGCGAGCGGAGTGTCGTGTTCAAGCACGCGCTGAAGAACGCCCTCATCCCGACCGTGACCGTGATGGGGCTCCAGGTCGGCTTCCTCATCGGGGGCGCGATCGTGGTGGAGACCCTCTTCGCCATGCCCGGGCTCGGCACCTTCGGCATCGACGCCATCATCGCGCGCGACTACCAGCAGGTGCAGGGCTTCGCTCTCATCACTGCCGTCGCGTTCGTCGTCATGAACCTGATCGTCGATCTGACCTACACGTTCCTGGATCCTCGCATCCGGTACGCCTGAGGAGACCATGGCCGACGGTGGCGACGCGCTCCGGACGAAGCCCCGGCCGATCAGCGGAGGAAGCCTGGGCGAGGCCGACCTCCGGGTGGCCACCGGAGTCGCCTGGCCGGCGCGCGCGAAACCTGCGGAATCACCGCTGGCGCAGGGGCTGCGCAGGCTCCGGCGCAGCACGACCGCGCTCGTGGGCGCGGGAATCGTCGGCGCCCTGCTGGTGGTGGCGATCTTCGCAGACGTCCTGGCGCCCAGGAGCCCGATCACCAGCGACCAGACTCGCACCTTCCAGCGCCCGAGCTGGGATTACCCGCTCGGCACCGACCAGCTCGGGCGCGACATGCTGAGCCGTGCCATTCACGGCAGCCGGATCTCGCTGCTCGTGGGCGTGTCGTCGGTGCTGCTCGCGCTCTTCGTCGGCGTGCCGTTCGGGATGATCGCCGGGTACTACGGCGGCCGAGTGGACACCGGCATCATGCGGGTGATGGATCTCATCCTCGCGTTCCCGATCTACCTCCTGGCCATCATCCTCATGGTCATCTTCGCGCCGACGGCGGGGCTGCTCGGCACCATCAAGGTGACGGGCGCTATCGCCATCGTGCGAATCCCGATCTACGCGCGCCTCGTCCGCGGCAGCGTGCTCTCCGTCAAGGAGAAGGAGTACATCGAGGCGTGCCGCGCGCTCGGCGTGCGGGATCCCTGGATCCTCTTCCGCCACGTCCTCCCGAACTGCCTGGCGCCCATCATCGTGACGACGACGCTCGGCATCGCCACGTCGATCATCGTGGAGGCCACGCTGTCCTTCCTCGGCCTCGGGACCCAGCCGCCCACGCCGAGCTGGGGCTGGGACCTCAAGGCCAACGTGGCCTTCATCCAGGACAACGCCTGGCTGTCGCTCTTTCCCGGGCTCGCCATCTTCGTCACCGTGCTCGGCTTCAACCTCTTCGGTGACGGCCTCCGCGATGCGCTCGATCCTCGACTCAAGTAGCTTCGGCTCCACCCCTCGACCGAAAGACAACCCGAACGACGGGAGACCGCAGATGACGATAACGGCAATTCGGATGCTCCCCTGGGCCCTCGTGACGCTCCTCGTGCTCGGCGCCGGCGCCGGCCCCGCCTGGGCGCACCACCGCCCGAACAACGAGGTGCTCATCGGCGGCGCGATCTCCATGACGGGACAGTACGCCGAGCCCGCCGGCCGGAACGTCAACTCGATCAAGCTGTGGGTGGACGACGTCAACGCCCGCGGCGGCCTGCTCGGTCACAAGATCGTGCTGCGCCTGCTCGACGACAAGTCCGACACGCAGACGGCGATCAAGCTCTACGAGAAGCTCATCACCGATGACAAAGTCGACCTGGTGCTCTGCCCGTACTCGAGCGGCATCACCGAGGCCGTCTCCAACGTGACCGAGCGCTACAAGATGCCGCTCGTCGCGTACGGCGCCTCCGCGAGCACGATCTGGGAAAAGGGGCGGCGGTACATCTTCAACATCGTGGCCGTCGCCGAGGACTTCCAGAAGGGGGCGGTCCACCTCGCGAGGCAGATCGGCGTGAAGCGGATCGCCGTCATCGGCCAGGACAGCCTCTTCCCCCGCCAGTCGGGCAAGGGCGTCAAGGACTGGGCG
The DNA here is from genome assembly GCA_035260325.1 of Candidatus Methylomirabilota bacterium. Taxonomy (NCBI): domain Bacteria; phylum Methylomirabilota (SeqCode); species Candidatus Methylomirabilota bacterium. The sequence goes on from DATFVL010000093.1 coordinate 25,483, forward strand.
AAGAAGCTCGGCCTCGAGGTCGTCCTCGACGAGAACTATCCGCCGAAGCAGACCGACTTCACCGCGCTGCTCGAGAAGATCAAGGCCGCGGGCGCCGAGGCGATCTTCTCCAACAGCTACTTCGCCGACGCCGCGGCCCAGCTCCGCCAGATGCGCGAGCTGAACCTGAACTTCAAGCTCTTCTCGAGCACCGTGGGGCCGGCGCTGCCGAACTTCCCCGAGCAGCTCGGCGCCACCGCCGACTACATCCTGGGCTTCAGCCTGTGGGAGCCGCTCCCCGCCGTGCTCGGCTATACGGGCATGAAGGAGTTCATCGAGCGGTACGAGAAGCGTTACGGCGAGAAGCCCAACTACCACGCCGGGGCCGCCTACGGCGCGCTCCAGGTCACCGAGGCCGCTGTCCGGAAGGCGGGCGGCTTCGACAGCGAGAAGCTCCGCGACGCCATGGCCACGATCGACGTGCAGACGATCTTCGGCCACTACAAGGTGGACGCCAGGGGCATGAACTCCCACGAGGGCATCACCTTCCAGATCCTCCGCGGGCAGCGCCGGGTCGTCTGGCCCGAGAAGTGGGCCGAGACCAAGGCGGAGCTGCCGATGCCGGAGTGGAGCAAGCGGTAGACCCGACCTAGCGCGTGGAGCGGTCCGAGGTCCGGCGGCTCTACTTGCTGGCGGCGTTCCTGGTCTGCGCGTACGCGCTGCCGTTCGTCGTGGGCGCCTGGGCCGGCACCGTCCGGTTCGACGAGCGCTGGCTGGCGAACCTGGCCACCGTCGTCATCGCCGGCGTCATGCAGGGCGGCGTCTACGCGATGTTCGCGGTGGGGCTCACGCTGATCTTCGGCGTGATGCGCATCATCAATGCCGCCCACGGCGAGATGGTGATGCTGGGCGCCTACCTCACGTGGGTCTGCTTCTTCTACCTGGGCGTGGACCCGCTCCTGTCCATCGTCCTCACGCTGCCCGTCGCGTTCCTGTTTGGGCTGGCGATGCAGAAGCTCCTGCTCGACGCAGTCGTCGGGCAGCCCGAGCTCACGGGGCTCCTGATCACCTTCGGGCTCGGGCTCGTGATGATCTACACCGTGGAGCTCGTCTTCACCACGGATTTCCGCACGATCCCCTACGCCCCGGGCACGGTCCAGCTCACCTCCACCATCGCCGTCGGCCAGAACCGGGTGATCAGCTTCGTGATGGCGCTGGTCATCACGGCCGCGGTCTACGTGTTCCTCCAGCAGAGCCGGCTGGGCAAGGCCGTCCGCGCCACCGCCGTGAACGCCGAGGTGGCGATGGTGTGCGGGATCAACGTGCGGCGGGTCTACCTGCTCACGACCGGCCTGGCCGTGGCGCTGGCCGCCGCGGGCGGGGCGCTCGTGTCCATCCAGTTCGGGTTCAACCCCGAGACCGGCGTCGTGTACACGCTGCAGGCCTTCGCCATCATCATCCTCGGCGGGCGCGGGAACTACGTGGGCGCGCTCATCGGCGGGCTCATGCTGGCGGTGCTCGAGAACCTCGTGTCCCTCATGGTTCCCAACGGCACCGCGATGGTCGAGCTGGCCTCCTACGGCCTGATGATCTTCGTCCTGCTGATCCGGCCGGCCGGGCTCATGGGCCTGCGGGAGGACTGAGCGGCGCGATGGGGCGGCACGAGCACGCGCGGAACCTGGCCCTCCTCGGCGCCCTCGGGCTCGCCCTCGGGTTCCTGCCCCCCATGCTCAGCGTGTACCTGCGCTCGTTCGCGCTCTTCACCATGATGTACGTTGTCCTCGCGCTCTCCTGGAATATCATCAGCGGCTTCACCGGCTACACGTCGTTCGGCCACGTGGCCTTCTACGGCATCGGCGCCTACGCCTGCGCCATCCTCGTGACCGACTACGGCTGGCCCTGGCTACCGACGCTCGCGGTGGGCGCGCTGGTGGCGGCGGTGGCCGCGGTGGCACTCGGCTATCCGGTGCTGCGCCTCAAGGGCCCCTACTTCGCCATCGCCATGCTCGGCGCGGCCGAGGGCACCCGCGTCGTCGCCACGGTGTGGGACGGTCTCACCCACGGCGGGCTCGGCATCAGCCTGCCGAGCGCCGAGACCTCGCTGCCGACGTACTATGCGATGCTCGCGCTGATGGTGGTCACCATCGCGGTCACCTACGCGATCGGGCACTCCCGGTTCGGCGTGCGCCTCAACGCGATCCGCGAGGACGAGGTGGCGGCCGAGGCGCTCGGCATCGACACCACACTCTACAAGCTCGCGGCCTTCACGCTCTCGGGCGTGTTCCCGGCTGTGGCGGGCGGCATCCAGGCCTACAAGGTCCTCTACATCGACCCGCCCTCGGTATTCTTCGTGCAGATCACGATCGCGATGGCGCTCATGTCGATGCTCGGCGGCAAGGGCACCGTCATCGGCCCGATCGTCGGCGCCGTGATCCTCTACACGGTGCAGGAGCTCACGTGGGTGAACTTCCCGACCGCCCACCTGATCGCGTATGGGCTCTTCATCGTCCTGGTCGCGCGCTTCATGCCGCGCGGCCTCGTGGGGTTTGCCATCGACCGCGGCTGGGCCAGGAAGGGGATGGTCCACTGACGGCGCCAGGCTCGGACGACGTCGTCCTCGAGGCGCGCGACCTCAGGAAGTCCTTCGGCGGCGTCCGCGCCGTGGACGGGTGCAGCTTCGCCGTGCCGCGGGGAAAAATCTCCGGGCTCATCGGCCCCAACGGGTCGGGCAAGACGACGACGTTCAACCTGCTCACGGGGCTCGCGTCGCCGGACGGCGGCGCCGTGTTCTACCGGGGGGAGAACCTCGTCGGGCTCAAGCCCCACCAGATCTTCCGCAAGGGCATCACGCGGACCTTCCAGATCACCCGCGTCTTCCGGGAGATGACGGTGCTCGAGAATATGCTCTCGGTGGTGGGGCCGGGCGTGCCCGATCGGGTCGCCCGCGCGCGGGCCGACGAGCTGATCGCCTTCGTCGGGCTCACGCACCTCCGCGCCGAGTACGGCGGGCGCCTCTCCTACGGCCAGCAGAAGCTCCTCGAGTTCGCCCGCGCGCTCATGACCGATCCCGACCTCATCCTGCTCGACGAGCCGGCGGCCGGTGTGAACCGCACGCTCCTCCAGCACCTGCTCGACCACATCCACCGGCTCGAGGCGCAGGGCAAGACCATCCTGATCGTCGAGCACGACATGAACGTCATCATGAACCACTGCGCGCAGATCTTCGTGCTGGACTACGGGGTGAAGATCGCCGAGGGGCCGCCCGCCGAGATCCGACGCGACGAGCGGGTCATCGAGGCCTACTTCGGCCGCCGGCGCGCCGCGCCCGCCCGCTGATGGCGCTGCTCGAGTTCCGCGACGTCGAGGCCGGCTACGGGTCGATCCAGATCCTGCACGGCGTCTCGCTCCACGTGAACGCGGGCGAGGTGGTGGCGGTGGTCGGCCCGAACGGCGCGGGCAAGTCGACCACCTTCAAGGTGATCATGGGGCTCATCACCTACCTCCGGGGCGAGATCGTGTTCGACGGGCGCAGCCTGATCGGCCGGCGCCCCGACCAGATCCTCGGCCTCGGGCTCGGCTACGTCCCGCAGGGGCGCGTGGTCTTCGGCCCGATGACCGTGCGCGAGAACCTCGAGATGGGGGCCTACCTCGAGCGGGACAAGGCGAAGCTCGCGACGTCCATGGACTACGTCTTCAGCCTCTTTCCCCGGCTCGGCGAGCGGCGCCGCCAGCTCGCCGGCTCGCTGAGCGGCGGCGAGCAGCAGATGCTCGCGATGGGGCGCGCCCTCATGATGCGCCCGAGGATGATGATGCTGGACGAGCCTTCGCTCGGGCTCTCCCCACGCTTCGTCGACGACGTGTTCGACACGATCGTGGGGCTGGCTCGGAACGGGCTCACGGTGATGCTGGTGGAGCAGAACGCGGCGCGTGCGCTCGAGATCTCCGATCGCGCCTACGTCCTGGAGCTCGGGCAGAACCGCTTCGAGGGCACGGGCCAGGAGCTCCTGGAGAATCCCGAGGTCAGGCGCATGTACCTCGGGGGCGTCACTTAGTCACGCGCGCGACGAAGGACTCCACCTGGGCGATCGGGATCGCCAGGTTGATGTTTTCGGCGTCCTTCCGGCGGGCGGTCACCACTCCCAGCACCTGGCCCTCCTTCGTCATCATCGGCCCGCCCGAGTTGCCGGGATTCACCGGTGCCTGGGTCTGGATGAAGCTCTGCCGCACGCCGCTGACGATCCCGGTCGTGAGCGTCCACAGGAGATTCAGGGGGTGTCCCACGACCAGCACCTCCTCGCCCGTGCGCACGCTGTTGAGGGGCGCGTGCTGGAGGCGCTCGACGCCCGCGGGGACGTTCCGGACCATCAGGACCGCGATGTCCTGACCGGCGTCGGACGCGACGATGGTGGCGCGGCGAACCGCGCCCCGGAACGCCCGACACCACGCGCTGGCGGTGTCGTGGCAGCCCTTCACGCGCGTGAGGTCGAACTCCTCCTTCGCGAGCTCGTCGTCGTAGAAGACCACGAGCACGAACGTGTCGTCGTTCAGGCGGATCGGATTCTCCACGACGTGATGATTCGTGACGAGCAGCGCGGACGTCCCCTGAATCCCGACGACGTACGAGCTCCCGGTGCCGTCCGCGGCGATCACGAACGGCACGGCCCGCGCCGCGCGCTGGTAGACGTCGGGCAGGCCGCGGGCCCGCGATGGGCGACGCGCCGCGCGGCGACCCGCGAGCGCGTCCGCGAGGCGGTTCATCTCCTGGGCGCTGATCTCTTCCTGAGCCGCCAGCGGACGCGGCCGCGGGATGGGAAGAACGATCAGAAGACCGATGACGACGAGCGACGCAGCGATTCGGCGCATGTCAGCCCCTCCGCGAAAGTGGATCACCCCTCCAGGCTACAGGATACGATCTTCTACGGTCCTCCGGACCCGGTCAGCCCATGGATGAACCGGTCGAGGACGACGTTGAAGAGCAGGGCCGCCGGCACGCCGACCAGTAGCCCGCCCGCCATCAGCGCGCCCCAGAAGTAGATGTCTCCGCGGATGAGCATGGTCGGTAGCCCCACCGTGACGACCTTCTGATCCACGGGAGACGAGAGCACCACCGCATAGAGGTACTCCTGCATCGACAGCGTGAAGGCGAAGATGGCCGTGGTCGCGATCCCGGGCGCGCTCAGCGGCACGATGACCCGCACCAGCCCGCCGATCAGGCCGCACCCGTCGATCCAGGCCGCCTCCTCGATCTCCGGCGGCACGGCGCGGAAGAAGCCGAGCATGAGCCACGCGCAGACCGGGATCGTGAGCGTCGGGTAGACGAGGACCAGAGCCCACCACGAGTCGAACAGCCCGAGCCTGGCCACCACGTATGCGAGCGGGATGAAGAGGACGATCGGCGGCACGAGGTCGGTCATGAAGATCGCGATGCCGGTGCCCCCGCTGCCGGGGAGGCGGAAGCGGGCGAGGGCATAGCCGGCCGGCACCGCCGTCACCAGGGTGATCGCGACCACGCAGATCGATACGAGCGCCGTGTTGACGACCCACGTGCCGAACCAGGTCTGCGTGAACAGGAGGTGGAAGTGCTTGAGGGTGGGCGGCTCGTAGAACCAGAACGGGATCGAACGCATGGAGTAGAGATCCCGCTCGTCCTTGAACGCGGTGATCACCATCCACAGCACCGGGAACAGCGCGATGAACAGGAACGGCGCCAGCCCCGCGTAGATCAGGACGCGCCGGACAACCGGGAGCGCTCGACGCCGAGAGTTCAGCATGTCGGCCGCCGCCGCGGCGGGTGCCGGCCATTGTCTCCAGGCGCGAGGCCGAACTCAAATCGCGCACGCCGGCGTGACGCGAACGGTCTTG
>DATFVL010000094.1 GCA_035260325.1 Candidatus Methylomirabilota bacterium
ATAGCCGAGGGTCTTGAGCGACTCCGTGATCTCGGTCAGGATCGCCGGATCGTCGATCGTCGCGGGCAGCGTGTACTCCGTTCCCTCGGCGATCTTCTTCATGGTGCCTCGCAGAATCTTGCCCGAGCGCGTCTTCGGCAGGCGCTTGACCACGAGCGCGGTCTTGAACGCCGCCACGGGCCCGATCTGCTGGCGCACCCGCTCGACGAGCTCGCGGGCGATGTCGGCCTCGCTCCGCTCGACGCCGGCCTTGGTCACGACGAAGCCGACGGGGACCTCGCCCTTGATCTCGTCGGCCACGCCGACCACCGCGCACTCGGCCACGTCCGGATGGCCGGCGAGCACCTCCTCCATGGCGCCGGTGGACAGCCGGTGGCCGGCGACGTTGATGATGTCGTCCACGCGGCTCATGATGTAGACGTATCCGTCCTCGTCCTTGTAGCCCGCGTCGCCCGTGAGGTAGTGGCCCGGGTGCTTCGTGAGATACGACGTCTCGTAGCCCGCGTCGTTGTTCCAGAGCGTGGGGAGGCAGCCCGGGGGCATCGGCAGCCGGATCGCGATCGAGCCGATCTGCCCCGCCGGCATCTCCCGGTTGTCCTCGCTCAGCACGCGCACGTCGTAGCCCGGCACGGCCTTCGTCGGCGAGCCCGGCTTCACCGGCAGCGTGCCGAGGCCCACGCAGTTGGCCGCGATCGGCCAGCCGGTTTCCGTCTGCCACCAGTGGTCGATCACCGGCACACCGAGCCGCGCCTCGGCCCAGTGGAGCGTGTCGGGATCGCAGCGCTCACCCGCGAGGAACAGCGTGCGGAAGTCGCGGAGATCGTGCTTGGCGATGTGGTGGCCCTGGGGGTCCTCCTTCTTGATCGCGCGGAACGCGGTGGGCGCCGTGAACAGCACGTTCACGCCGTGCTGGGCGATGAGGCGCCAGAAGGCGCCGGGGTCGGGCGTGCCGACGGGCTTGCCCTCGTAGAGGATCGTCGTGCAGCCTCGGAGGAGCGGCGCGTACACGATGTACGAGTGGCCGACGACCCAGCCGATGTCGGAGGCGGCCCAGTAGGTCTCGCCGGCGCCGACGCCGTAGATGTTTTCCATGGACCACTTGAGCGCGACCGCGTGGCCGCCGTTGTCGCGCACGACGCCCTTCGGCACACCCGTCGTCCCCGAGGTGTAGAGGATGTAGAGCGGATCGGTCGCGGCCACGGGCACGCAGTCCGCGGGCGTGGCGCCGCCGACGAAGTCACCCCAGTCGAGGTCGCGCCCCCGCGCGAGGGTGGCGGCCGCCTGGGGGCGCTGGAGGATCACGCAGCGCTCGGGCTTGTGCGCGGACAGCTCGATCGCGCCGTCGAGGAGCGGCTTGTAGGGCACCGTGCGGTTCACCTCAATGCCGCAGGACGCGGAGAGGATGAGCCGGGGCTTGGCGTCGTCGATGCGCTTGGCGAGCTCGTTCGAGGCGAAGCCGCCGAAGACGACCGAGTGGATCGCGCCGATCCGCGCGCAGGCGAGCATCGCCATCACGGCCTCGGGGACCATCGGCATGTAGATGATGACGCGGTCGCCCTTCTGCACGCCCTGACGCCGCAGCGCGCCGGCGAGGCGCGCGACCTCGTCGCGCAGTTCGCGGTAGGTGAAGGCGCGCACGGTGCTCGTGACCGGGCTGTCGTAGACCAGCGCGCGCTGCTTGCCGCGCCCGCGGTCCACGTGGAGGTCGAGCGCGTTGAAGCAGGTGTTGAGCACGCCGCCGGTGAACCAGCGATAGAACGGCTTGCGCGAGTCGTCGAACACCCGGTCCCAGCGCTTCTCCCAGTGGATGTCCTCGGCCGCCGCCGCCCAGAAGCTCTCGGGGCTCGTCATCGCGTGACCGTAGGTCTCGTCGTAGACGCTCTTCGCCATCGGGCACCCTCCCTGGGAGGCCGGCCGGGTGATCAGCGGAGGGAAAGGTAGCACGGCCGACCGGGGAGGGGAACGGCCCAGATAATCAGGGGAAAGCCAATCTTGACAATACCGATAGACAAAGGTAGTTTTGCGTTTCGGGAGGACCCCGTGAGCGAAGCGGTCAGGGAAACCAAGGCTCAGCGCGTCGAGCGGCTCAAGCGGGAGCTGAACCCGTGGGAGGCCTACGCCGACATCGTGCGGTTCGCGCGCGAGGGCTGGGACGCGATCCCCCCGGAGTGGCTCGGCACGTACTTCCGCTGGTGGGGGATCTACACGCAGGGCGACGGCGTCGGCGCCGTCGGCGGCAAGGGCGGCGAGGGCAAGGCGACGCGCAACTTCATGGTGCGCATCCGCATCCCGAACGGCGCGCTCCAGTCCCACCAGCTGCGGACGATCGCGACGCTCGCCGAGCGCCACGCGCGCGGCATCGCCGACATCACGGTGCGCCAGAACATCCAGCTCCACTGGGTCGCGCTCGAGAGCCTCCCCGAGGTCTTCCAGGCGCTCTGGCTCCACGGCGTCACGACGCTCGGCGCCTGCGGCGACGTCACGCGCAACGTCACGGGCTGCCCGCTCGCCGGCCTCGACGCCGACGAGCTCGCGGACGCCTCCCCGCTCGTCCACGCGGCGACGCGGCTCTTGAACGGCAACGCCGCCTTCTACAACCTGCCGCGCAAGTACAAGGTGACGATCACCGGTTGCCGCGCGTGGTGCTCCTACCCGGAGATCAACGACGTCGGCCTCACGGCGGTGCGCCACCCGGTGACGGGCGAGACCGGCTTCGCCGTGCGCGTGGGGGGCGGGCTCTCGACCGACCCGCACCTGGCGCTGCGTCTCGACGCGTTCGTCGGCTGGCACCAGGCGCTCGCCGTGGTGCGCGCGATCTCGGAGATCTTCCGCGACTCGGACGTCCTCCGCCAGAACCGCGAGAAGGCGCGGCTCAAGTTCCTCTTCCTCCAGCACGGCTGGACGGCCCAGCGCTTCCAGGCCGCGATCGAGGAGCGGCTCGGGTACGCGCTCGAGCGCGGCGTGCCGGATGACCCCCCGGACGACGTCTACCGCGATCACGTCGGGATCCACCCGCAGAAGCAGCCGGGCTACTGCTACGCCGGCGTCGCCGTGCTCCGCGGGCGGCTCACGCCGGCGGAGATGCGCGCGGCCGCCGACCTCGCCGACCGCTACGGCACGGGCGAGGTGCGGACGACCAGCATGCAGAACCTCCTCGTCCCGGGCGTCCGCCGCGAGCGCGCCGGCGCGCTGGCGCGCGAGCTCGAGGCCGCGGGCCTCCCGCTCCACGCCTCGCCGTTCAGGCGCGGCACGGTCGCCTGCACGGGCTCGGAGTTCTGCAAGCTCGCGCTCACGGAGACGAAGGGCTTCGCGCGGCGTCTCGTCGAGGGGCTCGAGGCGCGCCTGCCCGGGTTCGAGCAGCACCTCAAGATCCACGTCACCGGCTGCCCGAACAGCTGCGGCCAGCACTGGATCGCCGACCTCGGGATCGAGGGCAAGAAGGTCAAGGTGGACGGCGCGCTGGCGGACGCCTACTACTTCTGCGTCGGCGGCGCGGTGGGCCTCCACCAGGCCGTCGCCCGTCCGATCGGGCTCCGCCTGCCCGCGGCGGACGTGGCGCCCGCGATCGAGCGCCTCCTGCGCGCCTTCCTGACGGACGGGCTGCCGGGCGAAAACTTCAGGCGCTTCGCCGCGCGGCACACCGACGACGAGCTGCGCGCGCTGCTCGCGGGCGAGCTCGTCCCCGTCGTCGCGCGCGACGAGTCGCCCGGGCGCCCGCCGCACGGGGTGGACGGCTGACGTGGCCTACTTCCCCGCGTTCCTCGAGCTGGCGGGCCGGCGCTGCCTCGTCGTGGGCGGGGGCGTCGTCGCCGAGCGGCGCGTCGAGAGCCTGGTCGCCGCCGGCGCGGCGGTCACGGTCGTGAGCCCGGCGCTCACGCCGCGGCTCGCCGGGCTCGCCGCCGAGGGACGGCTCGCGCACCTCGCGCGCGACTACCGCGACGGCGACCTGGCCGGCGCCGTGCTCGCGTTCGCGGCGACCGACACGGGCGACGTCAACGCGGCGGTGGCCGCCGAGGGACGGCGGTGCTCCGTGTGGGTGAACGCGGCGGATGACCCGGCGCACTGCGACTTCATCCTGCCCGCCCTCGTGCGCCGGGGCGAGCTGACCGTGGCGGTGTCCACGGGCGGGACGAGCCCGGCGCTCGCGCGCGCCGTACGCGAGGAGCTCGAGCGGTACCTCACGATCGAGTACGTCACGCTCGCGGAGATCGCGGCCGAGGCGCGGCGCGAGCTCCGCGCCGCGGGGCGCGTCGCCGACGCGGCCGCGTGGCGGCGCGCGCTCGCGCCCGACGTGCGGCGCCTCATCGTCGAGCACGGGCGCGAGGCGGCCAAGCGGCACGTCCTCGAGCGCCTCGGGGTCATCGCATGCGCCTAGGCTCGGTGGCGCTCGTCGGGGCCGGCCCGGGCGATCCCGGCCTCATCACGGTCCGCGGCCTCGAGCTCCTGCGGCGCGCCGACGTCGTCGTCTACGACCGGCTGGTCCACCCGCGGCTGCTCGACGAGGCGCCGCGCGCGCGGCGGATCTTCGCGGGCAAGGCCGCCGGGCGGCACGCGCTGGCCCAGGAGCGGATCAATGCCCTCCTCGTGACGCACGCGCGGCGCGGCCGGCGGGTCGTCCGGCTCAAGGGCGGCGACCCCTTCGTCTTCGGCCGCGGCGGCGAGGAGGCGCTGGCGCTGGCGCGCGCGGGCGTCCCGTTCGAGGTCGTGCCGGGTGTCACGTCGGCCGTCGCCGCGCCCGCCGCGGCGGGGATCCCGCTCACGCACCGCGGCCTCGCCGCGTCGTTCACCGTCGTCACGGGCCACGAGGAGGCGTGCCGGCGCGAGTCGAGCGTGGACTGGGCGCGGCTCGCGGGCGCGGCGGACACGCTCGTGGTGCTCATGGGCGTCGGCGCGCTTCCCCGCATCACCCGCGCGCTCGTCGCCCACGGGCGCTCGCCCGCGACCCCCGTCGCCCTCGTGCGCTGGGGCACGACCGACCTCCAGGAGACGCTCGTCGGTCGTCTCGACGACATCGCCGCGCGCGCCGCGCGGGCGCGGCTCGAGCCCCCGGTCGTCGCCGTGATCGGCGACGTCGTCGCCCTCCGCGAGCGTCTCGCCTGGTTTCCTGAGCAGCCGCTCCCCGTGTCCGCGGGAGCCGCCCGATGAGCGTCCGTCTCTCCGCGCCCATCGGCATCCTCGACGAGCACCCCGAGTGGTCGGCGCGGCTCTGCGCCGAGCTCGAGCACCGGCGCCTGCCGTTCGAGAAGATCGACCACTCGAACCACGCCTTCGACCCGCGCGACCGGACGCCGCGCTACTCGGTGATCGTGAACCGGACGAGCCCGTCGTCCCACCGGCGCGGCCACGCGAGCGTGCTCTTCTACGCCGAGCCGCTGCTCGCCCGCTGGGAGGCGCTCGGCGTCCCGGTGATCAACCCGGTCGCGGCCTGGCGCTTCGAGAAGTCGAAGGCGCTCCAGGTCGGGCTGTTCGAGCGCCTCGGCGCGCGCTACCCGCGGACGCTCGTCGTGAACCACCGGGACCAGCTGCTGAAGGCGGGCGAGGGCTTCCGCTTCCCCGCGCTCGTCAAGCCGAACGTCGGAGGCTCGGGGGCGTTGATCGAGCGCTTCGAGTCCCGCGCCGAGCTCGAGGCGCGCGCCCCGGCGCTTGACTTCGGCCCCGACGGCGTGGCATTGCTGCAAGAGTACGTCGAGCCGGCGGACGGGGCGATCGTGCGGGTGGAGGTGCTCGACGGCGCGTATCTCTACGCGATCCGCATCGTGCGGACCGGCGCCGAGTTCAACCTGTGCCCCGCGGACATCTGCCAGACGCCCGCGCCGCCGACGAGCGCGGCCCCGGGCGCGTGCCCGGTGGACGCGAGGCCCGGGCTCAGCGTGACGCGCTACGAGGCGCCGCGCGAGGTGGTCGAACAGGTGCTGGCGCTCGCGCGCGCCGCGTCCATCGACGTCGGCGGCGTGGAGTACCTCGTCGGCCGCGACGACGGCCGCGTCTACTTCTACGACGTCAACGCGACGTCGAACTTCGTCGCGAATGCGCCCGCGGTGCTGGGCTTCGACCCGACGCCGCGCTTCGTCGATTATGTGATCAAGGTGGCAACCCGAAAAGGAGACGACCGATGAGCCTGAGACTCGGAGACACCGCACCCGACTTCACCGCCGACAGCACGGAGGGACAGATCAGCTTCCACCGGTGGATCGGCGACAGCTGGGCCATCCTCTTCTCGCACCCGCGCGACTTCACGCCGGTCTGCACGACCGAGCTGGGGTACGTGGCGCGACTGAAGCCGGAGTTCGACCGGCGGCACGTGAAGCCGATCGGCCTCTCGATCGACCCCCTCGACTCGCACAAGGGCTGGGCGGCCGACATCAAGGAGACGCAGGGCCACGCGCCGAACTTCCCGATCATCGCCGACCCCGAGCGCAAGGTGGCCAACCTGTACGGCATGATCCATCCCGCGCACGACGAGGTCTACACGGTCCGCACGGTGTTCGTCATCGATCCGAAGAAGAAGGTCCGGCTGATGATCACCTATCCGCAGACCGCGGGACGCAACTTCGACGAGATCCTGCGCGTGATCGACTCGCTCCAGCTCACGGACGCCCACAAGGTCGCGACGCCCGTCAACTGGAAGCAGGGCGAGGACGTCATCATCGTCCCCGCGGTCACGGACGAGGAGGCGAAGAAGCAGTTCCCGAAGGGCTGGCGCGCGCTCAAGCCCTATCTGCGCCTGACGCCACAGCCGAAATAGCCGCGGCTCCCGGCGTGAGCCGGTCCGGCCTTCCGTCCGACGGAATGGGGTAAACTTGCCCAAACCAGCTCGGAGGAAGGGCCCATGAGCGAGTTTCGCCACGTCTACCGGACCGAGCTCACCCCGGTGAGCTTTCTCGCGCGCAGCGCGTACGTCTTCCCGCAGAAGACCGCGGTCGTCCACGGGACCCGGCGGTACACCTATGCGCAGCTCGCGGAGCGGGCGAACCGCCTCGCCGCCGGGCTCCGGCGCGCGGGACTCCAGAAGCACGACCGCGTGGCGTTCCTCTGCCCCAACATCCCCGCGATGCTCGAGGCGCACTTCGGCGTGCCCGCCGCGGGCGGCGTCCTCGTCGCGATCAACATCCGGCTGAACTCGGACGAGATCGCGTACATCCTGACGCACTCGGGCTCGCGGTTCCTGTTCGTGGACGCCGAGTTCGAGCCCGTGGTGAAGCCGATCGACCTCACGGGGATCACGGTCGTCCGCGTGGACGACACGGGCTCGGCGGGCGACCCGTACGAGGACTTTCTCGCGGCGGGCTCGCCCGCGCCGGTGGAGAGCTGGCTCGAGGACGAGGACGAGATGCTCGCCATCAACTACACGTCGGGCACGACGGGCCGGCCCAAGGGCGTGATGTACTCGCACCGCGGCGCGTGGATCAACGCGCTCGGCGAGGTGGTCGAGACGGCGATGGGCTTCGACACCCGGTACCTCTGGACGCTCCCGATGTTCCACTGCAACGGCTGGTGCTTCACCTGGGGCGTCACGGCGGTCGGCGGCACGCACGTGTGCCTCCGGAAGGTGGAGCCGGGCCGCGTCTGGGACATGATCGACGCGGAGGGCGTCACCCACTACAACGGCGCGCCCACCGTGCACATCGGCGTCATCAACGACCCGAAGGCCCACACGCTCGCGCACCCGGTCACCGTGACCGTCGCCGGCGCGCCGCCGTCGCCGACGCTCCTCGGCAAGCTCAAGGAGCTCGGCTTCCGGCCCGTCCACGTCTACGGCCTCACCGAGACCTACGGTCCGCACACGGTGTGCGCCTGGCACGACGAGTGGAACGCGCTGCCGGTCGATGACCAGGCGCGCCTCGCCGCCCGCCAGGGGCAGGGCTACGCGCTCTTCGACCTCGTCCGCGTCGTGGACGGCGCCATGAACGACGTCCCGAAGGACGCGCAGACGCTCGGCGAGGTGATCATGCGCGGCAACAACGCCATGCTGGGCTACTTCGAACAGCGCGACGCGACGGCCGAGGCGTTCCGCGGCGGCTGGTTCCACTCGGGCGACATCGCGGTCTGGCACCCCGACGGCTACATCGAGCTGCGCGACCGGAAGAAGGACATCATCATCTCGGGCGGCGAGAACATCTCGACGATCGAGGTCGAGCAGACCGTGGCCAAGCATCCGGCCGTGCTCGAGTGCGCGGTCGTCGCGATCCCCGACGAGAAGTGGGGCGAGCGCCCGAAGGCGTTCGTCACGCTCAAGCCGGGGCAGAAGGCGACGGAGCAGGAAGTCATCGAGTTCTGCCGACACCACATTGCCCACTTCAAGTGCCCGGCGGCCGTCGAGTTCGGCGACCTCCCGAAGACCTCGACGGGCAAGGTGCAGAAGTTCGTGCTGCGCGAGAAGGAGTGGAAGGGGAAGGAGAAGCGGATCAACTAGTGCCGCGCCTCTCGGTCCTCGACCAGTCGCCGGTGCGGAGCGGGGGCACCGCCGCCGACGCGCTCCACGAGACGCTCGAGCTCGCGCAGGCCTGCGACCGCTGGGGCTACCATCGGTACTGGCTCGCCGAGCACCACTCGACACCCGGGCTCGCGGGCTCGAGCCCCGAGGTGCTGATCGGCCAGGTCGCCGCCCGCACCGCGCGCATCCGCGTCGGCGCGGGCGGGATCATGCTCCAGCACTACAGCCCGCTGAAGGTGGCCGAGTGCTTCCGCGTGCTGGAGACGCTCTTCCCCGGGCGCATCGACCTCGGGATCGGCCGCGCGCCGGGCGCCGACGCGCTCACGGCGCGCGCGCTCCGCGACGACGCGAGCCTCGAGCGCTTCCCCGCCGAGGTCGCCGACGTCGTCGGCTTCCTGCGCGGGAGCCTGCCCCCCGAGCACCCCTACGCGAGGGTGATTGCGATGCCGAGCGGGCCTGGGACGCCGGAGATCTGGCTCCTCGGCTCGAGCGACCAGAGCGCGATGGTGGCGGCGCACCTCGGCCTCGGGTTCTCGTTCGCGCACTTCATCAACGACGAGGGGGGCGTCGACGTCACCCGCGCCTACGCGCGGGACTTCCGGCCGTCCGAGCTCCTGCCCGCACCGCGGGCGTCCGTCGCGGTGTTCACGGTCTGCGCCGACACCGAGGCCGAGGCGCTGCGCCTGGCGAAGAGCCGCGACCTCTTCATCGCGCGCCTCTACACCGGCCGGCGCGGCCGCTACCCGTCGGTCGAAGAGGCGGAGAGCCATCCATACACGGCGCACGAGCGGGCGATCGTCGAGCACGCGCGGCGGCGCACCATCGCGGGCGCGCCCGAGCAGGTGCGCGACCGGCTCCTGGCGCTCGCGTCCGCGTACGGCGTGGACGAGCTGGTCGTCGTCACGATCACCCACGACGGGAAGGCGCGCCTCCGCTCGTACGAGCTGCTCGCGCAGGTCTTCGGCCTGGCGGAGCCGCCGCCGCCCGCCTGACGCGTCGCATCGAGCGACGTTCTTGTCTCGGTCGTGGAAGTCTGCGACACTCCCGGCACCTCACGGGGGAGGTCACCATGGCCGGACGCCGCTGTCTCGCCGCCGTCGCCGCCGCCGCCGTCCTGTCCGCCGCCGCCGTCGTGGGCGCCGCCGAGAAGAAGGTCATCCGCCTCTGGCAGACGGAGACGGAGCCGCAGACTCTCGCCGTACTTCATCAAACTGCCGCGGAGTACGAGAAGACCCATCCGGACGTGGTCGTCAAGATCGAGGGCCTCGCCTGGGGCGACCTCGAGAAGAAGCTCACCGCCGCGCTCGCCGCCGGCGCGCCGCCCGACGCCGCGCACGGCCAGCCGATCACCTGCGTGTCGTTCGCGGCGAAGGGGCTCCTGCGGCCCGTCGACGACCTCGCCGACGCGATCCCCCGGGACGACCTCGTCGACGCCTTCAGGAACCTCTGCCGCTGGGACGGCAAGACGTACGGCGTCGGCCATTCGCCGGCGTCGTCGGTCTTCGTGTACCGCAAGGACCTGCTCGCCCAGAAGGGCCTCAGGGTGCCGAAGACCTGGGACGAGCTGATCCAGGTGGCCGACGCGCTCCGCGAGGTGAAGGACGGGCAGGTCGTCCGCTACGGGCTCTCGATGACGGGGCAGCCGCTCTTCATCAACATCGCGATCGGCGAGCTCCTCAAGACGAACGGGGGGAGGCTCTTCGACGCCGACGGCCGGCCGACGCTCACCGAGAAGCCCGTGCTCGAGCTGCTCGACTTCTACAAGAAGCTCAACCGCGTGCTGCCGCCGGGTTGGACGGGCCACGGCTACCTCGACACCTTCGCGAACCTCGCCAACGGCAAGGCGGCGATGGTCTACCAGGCCTACGGGCGCGGCGTCGGCTACATCGAGAAGTACGCGCCCAAGGAGATCGCCGACCCCGAGCACTTCGCCGTGGCCGACAAGGTCGTGGGCCCGTCGGGCCGGACGCCCGCGGCGCAGCTCGACTGCGAGCCCTGGATGGTCTTCAAGGACGCCAAGGGCGCCGCCGAGGCCGTGGACTTCCTGAAGTTCTTCTTCCGGGACGACAACTACGTCCCGTACCTCCACTCCGTGCCGATCCACCTGCTGTCGATCAAGAAGTCCACCACGCGGAGCGCGCGGTACGCCGACAACGCGATGATCCGGAAGTGGCGGCCCTGGGTGGACATGCAGGAGAAGTACTTCAAGAACGACTGGATCAAGCCCGTCCTCGTCACGGACTGGGAGGACATGAAGAAGCCCTACCTCCTCGAGGTGATGGGCTCGGGCATCCTCGTGGACATGGTGCTCGACTCGGTGAAGGGCGTGCCCTCCGCCGAGGCGGCCGCGAAGGCGCAGAAGCGGGTCGAGGAGCTGCTGACGAGCTCCGGCTATCTGAAGAAGTAGCGTTGAGCGCGCGGGCGCTGGGAGCGCTGTGGGTCCTCCCGGCGCTCCTCCTCATCGGCGCGCTGACCCTCTATCCGGTCGGTTACGCGGTCTGGCTCTCGTTCTTCGACAAGCACTCGTTCTTCCCCGCCGAGCGCTGGGTCGGGCTCGGCAACTACGCGCGGATCGCCCGCGACGCCGAGTTCTGGGACAGCGTGTGGAAGGGCGTGGTGTACGCCGGGGCGACGACCGCGCTCCAGCTCGTGCTCGGCGTCGCCGCCGCGCTGGTCCTCCACCAGGCGTTCCGCGCCCGGACGCTCGTCCGCGCGCTCGTCCTGTTCCCGTACATGATCCCGACGATCGTCGCCGTGATCGTCTGGCGCTGGCTCCTGAACGAGACCTACGGCCTCGTGGACCACCTCCTGCTCAGCTTCCGGCTCGCGAGCCAGCCGGTCGTGTGGCTCGGCGTGGACCACATGATGACGTCGGTGGTCGCGGTGAGCGTGTGGCAGTTCACGCCGTTCGTGGTCGTGAGCGTGCTCGCGCGGCTCCAGACGATCCCGCCCGAGCTCCACGAGGCGGCGCGCGTGGACGGCGCGTCCGCGTGGTCGCGCTTCCGCCACGTCACGCTCCCCCAGCTCCGCGCGGTCCTCTTCGTCGTGATCCTGCTGCGCTCGATCTGGATGTTCACCAAGTTCGATACCGTGTGGCTCTGGGGCGAGGGGGCGGGCGCCGGGCGCGAGATCCGCACGCTGCCGATCTACGCCTACATGCGGACCTTCACCTACTACCAGGCCGGCTTCGGCGCCGCGCTCTCGGTGCTCATGTTCCTCATGCTCATGGCGGCGACGCTCGTCTACTTCCGCCTCTTCTGGCGCGAGGAGGCGGCGTGAGGCGGCGCGCGTGGCGCGCGTTCGTCCACGCCGCCGCGCTGGGCCTCGCGGCGCAGGCCGTCCTTCCACTGTTATGGATGCTCTCGACGGCGCTCAAGCCGCCCCGCGAGGTCTTCGCGACGCCGCCGACGCTCGTGCCGGCGGCGCCGACGCTCGAGAACTTCGCCCGCCTGCTCCGCGAGACCGCGTTCCTGACGTACTTCTGGAACAGCGTCGTGGTCTCGGGGCTGACGGTGCTCCTCACGCTGGCGGTCGGCGCGCTCGGCGCCTACGGCCTCACGCGCTTCGCGTTCCCCGGGCGCGAGGCGGTGGCGCGGCTCATCCTCTGCACCTACATGTTCGCGCCGATCATGATCGTGGTGCCGATCTACATCATGGCGCGGCGGCTCGGCCTCGTGAACACGCACGCGGCGCTCGTGCTCTCGTACGCCTCATTCTGCCTGCCGTTCGCGCTGTGGCTCCTGCGCGCGTTCTTCCAGTCCATCCCGCTCGAGCTCGAGGAGGCGGCGCTGGTGGACGGCGCGGGGCGCGGGCGCGCGGTGCTCCACGTCGTGCTGCCGCTGGCGCTCCCGGGCCTCATCGCGACGTCGATCTTCACCTTCACTTTGGCCTGGAACGATTACGTCTTCACGCGCATCCTGATCGCGTCGGACGAGCTCAAGACGCTGCCGGTCGGGGTCCAGGACCTCTTCGCGGCGGCGGTCGTGGACTGGGGGCTCGTCATGGCGGCCGGCGTGCTCATCACCATCCCCGCCCTCGCGTTCTTCATGGCGGTGCAGCGCCACCTCGTGGCGGGCTGGGGAACCGGAGGGCTCAAGGGATGACTCCTCGTATCGGGTTCTCGCTCCAGGGCCGTGGCGCGCTCGCCGGTCGCGAAGCGATCACCACGCTGGCCCGCCGGGCCGAGGCGCTCGGCTTCGACTCGATCTTCGTGACCGACCGGCTGCTGATCCCGGTGCGGAGCGCCTCGCCCTATCCGTACTCGGCGACCGGCGCGTTTCCGCTCGGGCCCGACGAGCCCTGGCTCGAGGCCCTCACCGCGGTGACCTACCTCGCCACGGTGACGGAGCGCATCGCCGTCGGCACGAGCGTCCTCGTGATCCCGTACCGGAACCCGGTGTTCACCGCCAGGGCGCTCGCGACGGCCGATTACCTCTCGGGCGGCCGCGTGATCCTCGGCGCGGGCATCGGCTGGTGGCGCGAGGAGTTCGACGGTCTCGGCGTCAGGTTCGAGGAGCGCGCCGCGCGGACGGTCGAGTACCTGAAGCTCATGAAGGAGATCTGGGCCAAGCCGCGCGTCGCCTTCGAGGGCCGCTTCGCGCGTGTCGCCGAGGCGGGCGGGACGCGCCCGCACCCGGCGCGGCCGATCCCGATCTGGATCGGGGGCCACAGCGACGCCGCGCTCCGGCGCGTGGTCGCGGTCGCCGACGGCTGGCACCCGCTCGGCCTCCGGCCGCCGGTGGGCCTCCATCCACCGGAGATGGCCGCCGCCGTCCGGCGCCTCCGTGACATGGCGGCGGCCGCGGGACGCGATCCGAAGACCATCACGATCACGTTCAAGGGGCCGGTGAAGTTCGACGGCGGCGGCGCGACGGAGCGGACGCCGCTGACGGGCTCGTCCGCCCAGATCGCGGAGGACCTCCAGGCCTACGTCACCGCCGGCGTCGAGCACTTCGTGCTGGATTTCTCGGTGCCAACCGTCCCGGAGATGCTGGAGGTGCTCGAGCGGGTGGCCGCCGACGTCCGGCCGCGGGTATCATAGCGGGCGGGATGGATCGCGGCCTCCGCCACCTCGCCCTCAGGACCCGGGACCTCCGGCGCACCGAGCGCTTCTACCGCGACGTGCTGGGTCTCGCGCGGGCCTTCGACCACCCCGGGATGCTCTTTCTCGAGACGCCGGGGGGCCGCGATCTCCTGAACTTCGTCGGGACGCGACGGCGGTTCGACCCGGCGGCCGGCGGGCTCGACCACTTCGGCCTCCACATCCCGCCCGCCCGGTGGCGGGAGGTCCGCGAGCGCGTGAAGCGCGCCGGCGTCAGGATCCGCGGCCGGCGCGGGCGGACCGCGATCTACATCGCCGACCCGAACGGCTACACCGTCGAGCTCTACTGCGACTGACCGGTTCACGCTGGGGAGGACGCCACGATGGTCAAGCGCGGGTTCCAGGTATTGAACTCGGGACCGCTCGCGACCCGCGAGCCCGTGCTCGAGGCGGCGCGCCGCGCCGAGGCGCTCGGCTACGACGCGCTCGTCGTCACCGACCACATCGTGATCCCGCGGCGGATCGAGTCGCGGTACCCCTACAACGCCACGGGGCGCATCGCCGTGCCGCCGGACGCGGACTACCTGGAGCCGCTCTCGATGCTCTGCTTCCTCGCGGGGGCGACGGCGCGGATCCGCTTCGGGCCCTCCGTGCTCGTCGCGCCCTACCGGAACCCGGTGCTGACGGCGAAGATGCTCGCGACGGCGGACGTGCTGTCGGGCGGGCGGCTCTTCGTCGGCGTCGGCGTCGGCTGGATGCGCGAGGAGTTCGAGGTCATGGGCGCGCCGCCGTTCGAGGCGCGCGGCGCCGTCACCGACGAGTGGCTCCAGCTCTTCGTCAAGCTGTGGACCGAGGACGCCCCGGTGTTCGAGGGGAAGTATTATCGCGTGCGCGACATCGGCTGCTTCCCCAAGCCCGTCCAGAAGCCGCACCCGCCGATCTTCGTCGGCGGCAACAGCCGGCCGGCGATCCGCCGCGCCGCGCGCTACGGCCAGAGCTGGCACGCGTTCCGGGTCCCCGCCGGCGAGCTCCCCGCGCACCTCGCGTACCTCGGCGAGCAGGTGAAGGCGAACGGCCGGCCGCCGGGGGCGTGCGGGCTCAGCGTGCGCTACGGCGTCCGCGTCGTCGGCGCCGGCGGCGACGCCGCGCGGCGACCCCCCGAGGAGCCCGGGCGCGTCTTCGTCGGCACGGCCGCGCAGGTCGTCGAGCAGCTCAAGCCGGTCGTCGCCCTCGGCCCGACGCACGCGATCTTCGACTGCCGGACGGGCTCCCGGGCCGAGGTGCTCGAGACGATGGAGCGCCTGGCCGACGAGGTCTGGCCCAAGCTCGGCTGAGCCGGTGAGGCGCCTGGCCCGCGCGCTCCGCCTGCGGTGTCCCCACTGCGGCGGGGACAGGCTCATGCAGTCCTGGTTCGTGCTCCGCGAGCGCTGCGCTGCGTGCGGCCTCCGCTTCTAGCGCGGCGAGGATCAGGACTACCGGCTCGGCGCCTACCTCCTGAACTTCATCGTGACCGAGGTGGTCTTCGCGGTGCTTCTCCTTCTGGCGCTCGTCGCGACCTGGCCGCGGCCGCCGTGGAACCTCATCCTCTGGGGCGGCGCGGCGCAGATGATCCTCACGCCGATCGCCTTCTACCCGTTCGCCAAAGCGCTCTGGCTCGCGGCCGACCTCGCCTTTCGCCCGCCAAGGCCGGACGACTTCGCCCCCGACCGCGCCGCGGGCTAGCCGCGCTGGACGAGCCAGATCCCGAGGGCGACGACCGCCGCGCCCAGGAAGTCGCGCGCGTGGAGCGCCTCGCCGAGGAGCAGCGCGCCGAGGAAGATCCCGAAGATCGGGTTCAGGAAGAAGTAGGCGCTCGCGCGCGTCGCGTCGCCGTGCGTGAGGAGCCAGAACCAGATGAGCATGCCGATCCAGGAGACGCCGACGATCAGGTAGGCCTGCGCGCCGAGGAACGACGCGGTGAGCTGCACCGCGCGCAGGTCCTCCCAGGCGAGCACGGGCACGGCGAGGACGAGCCCCGCGACCAGGAGCTGGCCGCCGTTGAGCACGAGCAGGTCGACGCCGGGGTCCGCGCGCTTGAAGAGGAGCGTGCCCGCGACGAGGCACGCGATCGAGAGCAGGATCAGCGCCATCGCGCCGGGCTCGTTGTCGGGGCCGATCCGGCTCCACATGACCCACACCACGCCCCCGAAGCTCGTGAGGAGCCCGAGGACCTTCCGCGCGGTGAGCCGCTCGCCGAGGAGCCACGCCGCGCACAGGGCGAGCATCAGCGGGTTCGTGCTCGCGAGCACCGCGCCCATCCCCGCCGACAGGTGGCGGAGGGCGACCGCCGTGAGCCCGAGGTAGAGCGCGTAGTTGAGCACGCCGAGCGCCGCGAGCGTCCGCCAGTCGGTGAGCCGCGCGGGGAGCGCCGTGCCGCGCCAGCGCGCGATCAGGAGGAGCGCCGCGCCCGCGACGATGAAGCGCGAGGACATGAGGAAGAGCGGGGGCGACGAGCGCAGGCCGATCTTGACCGCGCTGAAGGCGGACGCCCAGAGCAGGGAGAAGAGAACGGCGAGCGCGGTGTAGCGCAGGACGACGCCGGGCGCGCCCCGCTAGCAGTTCATGTACTTCGAGCTGACGAGGGGCTTCGCGCTGCCGTCGTCCGCCCACGTCGTGCGCGGCAGGCCGACGAGGTCCTTGCCGTAGACGTGGATCTCGACGGTGTCGCGCGGGGTGGGGTTGCGCATCCGGTGGACCTCGTCGCCGGGCACCAGACGGGAGACGGCGCCGGGCGTGTGGCGCATGACGCGCGTCACGTCGAGCGTCGCCTTCGCGGCGCCGGCCCTCACGGCGTAGCGCGTCTCCTCGATCTCGTTCTCGATGACGCCGATCACGCCCCACGTCTCGTGGTTGTGGGCCGGCGCGGTCTCGCCCGGGCCCCAGATGACTGACGTCACGTTGAAGTGCGGCGCCCGGTGGAGCAGGTAGCGGCCGCCCTTGACGCCCGCGGGCTTCCGACGGAACTCGGCG
>DATFVL010000095.1 GCA_035260325.1 Candidatus Methylomirabilota bacterium
GCTCACTGGCCTACCCTCCCCCGAGACGGAAAGTCTGCGGCTCTCGTCAGGTGGAGAGAGGAAAGTGGGGCGAGATGATCGGCGTTCGGGGAGAGCCACGCTTGCTCGCCGCGAGACGGCCAGCATGAGACCCGCTCCCCCGGATAAAACGAGAGGCCCAGACCGGCCACAGGATGACGCGCCACGTGCCCAGGCAGGCCAGAGCGCCAATCAGTGAGCGACCGGCCGGACCTCTCACCGCGCAGTGTCTCGCCGTCCCTGGAGACGACGCAATGAGATTCTTCGTCGGCATCGACTGGGCGAGTCGGGCCCACGCGGTCTGCATCATCGACCAGACCGGCCGTGTCCGTTGGCAGGGCTCCGTGCCGCACACCGCCGAGGGGCTCACGCAGCTCGTCGGCCGTCTGCGCCGCTTCCGTGGCCGTGGCGGCCTCCGGGTCGCCCTTGAACGGCCCTCGGGCCTGCTCGTCGACACGCTCGTCGACGCCGGGGTCGAGGTGGTGCCCATCCACCCGAACGCCCTCAAGGCCACGCGTCCCCGCTACTCCGCCGCCGGCAGCAAGAGCGACCCCGGCGATGCCTTCATCCTGGCCGATCTGCTGCGCACCGATGGCCATCGCTTCCCGACCCTGCGCCCGCCCTCGGACGACACCCGCGCCCTGCGGGCGCTCGTGCGTGGCCGCGACGACCTCGTCGCCCAGCGCCTCGCGCTCGCCAATCAGCTGCGCGCCCTGCTCGAGCGCTTCTGGCCCGGGGCGGCGGCCATCTTTGCCGACATCGACTCGCCCATCGCGCTCGCCTTCCTCGCCCGCTACCCCACGCCCCAGAGCGCCGCGCGCCTGGGCGAAAAACGCCTGGCCCAGTTCCTCGGGCAACACGCCTACTGCGGTCGCCGCCCCGTGGCCGAGCTGCTCGCGCGCCTGCGCACCGCGCCGGCCAGCCAGGTCGGCGAGGCCGAAGCCGAGGCCAGCGGCGACGTCGTCCGCGCCCTCGTCGCTGTCCTGACCCCGCTCGTCGCTCAGGTCCAGCACCTCTCCGCGGCCGTCGAGGCGGCGCTGGCTCAGCATCCGGACGGCCCCCTCGTCCAAAGCCTGCCCCGCAGCGGCGCCGTCAATGCCGCTCAGATCCTGGCCGAGCTCGGCGACGATCGCGCCCGCTTCCCCAGCGACGAACAGTTCGCCGCCGAGGGCGGCCTGGCGCCCGTCACCCATGCCTCCGGGCAGCACCACGCCGTGGTCTTCCGCTGGGCCTGCAACAAGCGCCTGCGCCGCGCCCTCACCACCTTCGCCGATAACTCCCGGCATGCCTCGCGCTGGGCCGCCCTCGTGTATCAGCGCGCCCGCGCCCGCGGCTGTCGGCATCAGCATGCAATACGCATCCTCGCCCGCGCGTGGGCCCGCATCCTTTGGCGCTGCTGGCAGGATCGCACCCCATACGACGTCCGCCGGCATCGCGCCGCCCAGGCGCTCGCCGCTGCCTGAGCGCGCGATGGTTGACACAGGATGTCTCATGCGAGGACGATCTTCTCGCCGAGGTACGCCTCGATCACCCGCGGGTCCTCGGCGACGTCGGAGGGCCGGCCCTCGGCGATCTTCTCGCCGTGGTCGAGGACCACGACGCGGTCGACCACCCGCATGAGCGTCGCCATGATGTGCTCGACCCAGACGATCGTGATCCCGAGCTCGCCGCGGATCCGCTTGAGCATTTCGGTGGCGCCACTCATCTCCGTGGGGTCGAGCCCGCCGAGGCTCTCGTCCGCGAGCAGGAGCTTCGGGCCGGTGGCGAGCGCCCGGGCGAGCTCGAGCTTCTTCAGGCCGCCCGCGCCGAGGAGGTTGGGGGAGGCGGCGGGGTCGGCGGGCAGGCCCACCAGCTCCAGGATCTCACGCGCGCGGCGCCGGGCGGAGGCCTCGTCGGTCCGCCGTGCCGAGCCGAAGTGGGCCGCGACGGCGACGTTCTCGAGGATCGAGAGCTTGCGGAAGGGCCGCGGAATCTGAAAGGTCCGCGCGATCCCGCGGTGGCAGATCGCGTCGGGCGTGAGGCCGGTAAGCTCCCCGCCGCGGAGCGTGATCGAGCCCGCCGTCGGCGCGAGGGCGCCGGAGATGCAGTTGAAGCAGGTGGTTTTCCCGGAGCCATTCGGCCCGATGAGGCCGAGGATCTCGCCCTCGGCGACGTCGAAGGAGACGGTGTTGAGCGCGATGAACCCGCCGAAGCGCTTCGTCAGCGCGGAGATCGTCAGCACCGTGCTATTCGAGCGGCGGCTCTGCCGCCGCAACCCTGTCGCGGGGGGGAGGTATCGGAAGGGGGGGCGAAGCCCCCCCTCCGAGTCTTATCGCGCTGCAAACGGCGAGGACGCCGGGAGCGGCAGGACGGGCGGGGCCGTCGCCACGGTCTTGGGGAAGACCAGCTCGAACTTTCCCTCGATGATCTGGAAGACGGCGGGGAACGCGCGTTGGTTCTGGCCCGCGAACCGGTGTCCGGGCGGGTAGAACTTCACACCGTAGCCCTGCATGGTGCCGCCCTCGGCGATGTCGGTCTCGCGCGCCGCCGCGGCCAGCGCGTCGGGGCCGATGCCGCCGTGTTTCTGGATCGCGCGCGGCAGCACGTCGTTCAGGAGGATCCACAGGTTGTTGAAGCCCATCGAGATGTGCGGCGCGATGGCGGCCGTCGGGGCGTTGGGATCGTACAGCGCCTTGTAGCGCTTCACCATCTCGGCGGTGAGCTCGCCGACGCCCGGCTTGAGCTTCTTGGGATCGAGGAGCTGCGAGGCGATCGGGTCGAGCGTGTGGAAGAACTCCACGTCCTTGCCGAAGGCCTCCTTGAGCTTGTCGAGCTGGCTGTGGCCCGCGCCGTGGCCGATGTAGGCCCGGACACGCAGCCCCTGCTCCTTAGCCTGGCGCAGGAAGAGCGAGATGTCGGGGTTGTACCCCGTGTGATAGAGGACGTCGGGCCGGGCCGCGCGGAGCTTCGTCACGAGCGACGAGAGGTCGGGCGCGTTGATCGAGTACCCTTCCTTCAGCACCACGTTCAACCCCAGCTCCTTCGCCTTCAGCTCGTTGCCGAGCGCGACGTCGGTGCCGTACGCGCCGTCCTCGTAGATGATCGCCAGCCGGAGGTCCCTGGGCGCCTTCTTGAGCTTCTCCTGGGAGTACTCGGCGATGTACTGCACCGAGAGCTCGCCGAACTGCGTGCCGGTCGGCTGCGGGCGGAACGTGTACTGGAGGTTGCGGCCGTCGAAGACCTTCGACGAGATCGCGGTGGTGATCCACAGGAACCTCTTCTGCCTGTCGACCTTCTCGGCGAGCGGCACCGCGTGGGCGCTCGAGTAGACGCCCGCGAGGATGTCGACCTTCTCGACGTTCAGCAGGCGCTCGGCCTCGTTGATCGCGATCTCGGCCTTCGACTGGCTGTCGCCGTCGACCTGGACGATCTTGTACTTGCCGAGCACGCCGCCGCGTTCGTTGAAGTAGTCGATGATCATTTTCGCGCCGCGCCAGCAGTTGAGAGACCCGGCGGCCGAGAACGGGCCCGTGTGGTCGTAGAGGACGCCGATCTTGATCGTCTGGCTCTGGGCGTCGACGCGCGGCATCGCCGGCCAGAGGACCGCGGCGCCGGCGAGCCCCAGCGCCGCCAGGATCCGGAGTGATCTCATGCGCGGTTACCTCCTCGAGCCGAAAAGTGGCCGTAACGTTAACACGTCTTGCGGAAGAGGACCATCCATTCCTGGCCCTGGCGCCGCGGGATCGAGCGCAACGGCGCTCCGGCGCGCTCGATCCGGAACGGTCCCGCGAACATGCGGCGCACCTCGCTGCGCGCGATGGGAAAGGGCGGGCCGCCCTTGCCCCGCCGGATCGGATAGAAGCACGCGAGGAGCCAGCCGCCGGGCCGGAGGATCGCGGACATCGCGCGGACGTACTCGCGGCGGCGCGCGGGATCGATCGCACAGAAGCACGTGTATTCCCACACGCCGTCGAAGCTGTTGGCGTGGTCGCGGCCGAGAGTGAAGATGTCGCGCTGCTCGAACGCCGCCGTGACGCGCTCCGCCTTCGCCCGGGCCCGCGCCTCTCGGATCGCGGTGGGCGAGAAGTCGAAGCCCACGGCCGCGTGGCCGCGCCGCACCAGATAGCGCACGTCGTGCCCGCGCCCGCACCCGGGGACCGCCACACGGCCCGGCGGGAGCGGCGTGGATTCCATGAAGTCCACGAGCGTCGGCGCGGGCCGGCCGAGCTCCCAGCCGTCGCCGCGGCGCGCGTAGAGATCGGTCCAGAACTCGGCGGTGCTCACGCCGGCCACTGCAGGCCCTCGAAGTCGTCGATGACCGACGCGGCGCCGGCCGCGCGCAGCTCGTCCTCGGTGTGCGCGGTGGTCAGGCCGATCACGCGCATGCCCGCGCGTCGGGCCGCCTGCACGCCGACGACCGAGTCCTCGAAGACGAGGCACGCGCCGGGCGTGACCCCGAGGCCCTCGGCGGCGCGCAGGTAGACCTCGGGGTCGGGCTTGCCGAACCGCACGTCCTCCGCGGCGACGACGACCTCGAAGCTCTCGCGGAGGCCGAGCGGGCCGAGCAGGCGATCCACGTCGTCGCGCGAGGCGGAGGTGGCGACGGCGCGAGGCACGGCTGCGGCGTCGAGCGCGTCGAGGAAGGCGGCGACGCCCCGGACCGCGGGGAGGCCCCGGCGCGAGAGCCGGAGGTAGTGATTGCGCTTGCGGTCGGCGAGGCGCGCGGCCTCCGGCCAGGGCAGCGGGCGCCCGAGGAGGAGCGGCACGGCCTCGTTGCCCGGGCGGCCGATCGTGAGGCGCCAGTAGTCCGGCCGCACGGGCGTGGTCCCGAGCTCCTCGAGCAGCACGCGCCACGCTTCGCGGTGGTGGGCGCCCGAGTCGATCAGCACGCCGTCCATGTCGAAGATGACGCCGCGCGAGGGCGCTCGAGCCACTTCATCGCTTGCCTCGTCGCGAGGACCGGGCCTCGGCCCGCGCGTCACCTGAGCCGGTACAGCGGGACGAGGGCGCGGAAGGTCTCGAGCGCGGCGGCGCGGTACTGCGCCTCGGTCCAGCGCGCGGCCTCCTCCGCGGGAACGGCGCGGCCGATGACGAGCTGGCCGTCGCGCGTCCGCATGAGCTCGTCGCCGAGGTCGGCGAGCGCGTCGGGCGCCAGGTCCGCGAGCGGCGCCGCGGGCTCCTCGTCGTGCTCGTTCTTGAACCACGCGAGGTTCTTCACGCGGCGGAGGACCGGGGCCAGCCGCGGGGCGCTCCGCTTCCACGCCGCCGCCCAGCGCCGCTTGTCGGCGTGCTCGGGGCCCACCTCGAAGAGGAAGCGCACGCGGCGGCGGGAGATGGCGATCTTGAAGTGGCAGTGCTTCTTGTAGCCGCGCGCGTCCGGACCGAAGGCCACCCACGTGTCGTCGGGCGGGTTGACGGTCCGCCGGGCGTGCTTCGCGACGTGCGCGAAGACCTCCGCGCCCGCGGACCGGCTGACCGCGGGCGCCAGGCCGTGGCCGAGCGTCTCGAGCTTCGGGCGGACGCGGCCCCGGATCTCGTCCATGCGGGCCCGGAACCCCGTCACGTCGAACACCTTGAAGTCCCCTGCGACGAATGCACCTGACGGCATCGGCGTTCTCCTCGGCCGGCTCGGCGAAAGAACCTCCCTGGGAGCGGGGGTTAATATAAGGGCTCAGGTCGCGGCTGTAAACGGCGACGAAAGGAGATCCCATGTTCCACAACCTCCGCGAGGGCGGCATCGTCCGGCAGCTCGCGCCCGGCGTCACCGCGCGGATCTTTCCGGGCGTGAACGCGATGCTGTCGATCGTGACGCTGGACCCGCACGCGACGTCGCCCGTGCACTCGCATCCGAACGAGCAATGGGGTGTCTGCCTCGAGGGCGAGTGGATCCGCGTCCAGGACGGCGTCGAGCACCACGTGCGGGCCGGCGACTTCTGGCAGACGCCGCCGCACGTCCCGCACGGCGGCCGCGCCCTGGACACCCGCTGCGTCGTCCTCGACATCTTCGCGCCGCCGCGCGAGGAGTACCGCCAGCCCGGGCAGGGGCTCGGCGCCGCCCGGGTGGACCCGGCGCGCGCGTGATCCGGGTCCTCGAGCTCCTCACGACGAGCACGCTCGGCGGCGGCCCGCGGCAGGTCTACGACCTCGTGCGCCGCCTGCCGCGTGACGAGTTCGAGGTCGCCGTCGCGGCGCCGCGCGACGGCGCGTTCTTCGAGCGCTTCGGCCGGCTCGGCGTCGGCGTCGTGGAGGTCCGGGCGAACCGACTCAGCGTCGGCGCTCTCGTTGCCACGGTCAGGCTCGTGAGCCGGCTCGGGATCCAGGTGATCCACTCGCACGGCAAGGGCGCCGGCGTCCACGGGCGCCTCGCCGCGCGGATCACGGGCGTGCCCGCCGTCCACACCTTCCACGGCATCCACTACGAGCGCTACGCGCCGGGCGTGGCGCGGGCCTACCTCCAGCTCGAGCGTCGGCTCTCGCGCTGGACCCGCACCGTCATCAACGTCTCCGCGGCGCAGGCGGCCGAGGGGCTCGCCCTCGCGCTCTTCGCGCCGGCGCAGAGCGCCACGATCGTCAACGGCGTGGACCTCGACGAGCAGGACCGCGTGATCGCGCGCTCGCCGATTCCGCGCGAGGGGCTGGGGCTGGCGCCCGACCTGTTCGTGCTGGGCACCGTCGCGCGCTTCGACCCGGTCAAGCGGCTCGACACGCTCCTGGGCGCGCTCCGCGCCCTCGAGCGCCCGCGGGCGGCGCTGCTCCTCGTGGGCGGCGGGCCCGAGGGCGGCCGGCTCCGGCGGCTCGCGGCCGGCGCGCGCCTCGATGGCCGCGTGATCTTCGCGGGCTGGCTCGACGATTCCGCGCGCGCCTACCCGGCGATCGACCTCTACGCCTCGACCTCGCAGAAGGAGGGGCTGCCGCTCGCGGTCCTCGAAGCGATGGGCGCCGGCCTCGCGGTCGTCGCGACCGACGTCCCGGGCCACCGCGACGTCGTCCGTCACGGGGAGACCGGCCTCCTCGTCCCGCCCGGCGACGCACGCGCCTTCGCCGCCGCGGTCGCGGCGCTCATGGACGACCCGGCGCGGCGCGGGCGCATGGGGCAGGCGGGGCGCGAGCGCGTGCGGCGCGAGTTCGGCATCGGCCCGATGGTCGAGAAGACGGCCGCGGTCTACCGCGCGGCCGCGCTACAATCGGCGTCGTGAGCGACCTCTTCCTCGTCACCGGGGGCGCGGGGTTCATCGGCTCGCACCTCGTCGCGCGCCTCCTCGCGGACGGCGCGCGCGTGCGGGTGCTCGACAACTTCTCGACGGGCACGCGCGCGAACCTGCCCTTCGCGGCGAAGGCCGGCCGGCGACTCGAGGTGGTCCGCGGGGACCTCCGCAACCGCGCGGCCGTCGAGCGGGCGGCGCGCGGCGCGCGGGCGATCTTCCACCAGGCCGCGATGCGCTCGGTGCCGCGCTCGGTGAAGGACCCGCTCGGCGCCAACGAGAACAACGTCACGGGCACGCTGCACGTGTTCCAGGCCGCGCGGCGCTGCCGGGTCCCCCGCGTCGTCTTCGCGTCGTCGTCGTCGGTGTACGGCGCGCGGCCCGACCTGCCGAAGCGCGAGGAGCAGCCGCCGGCGCCGATCTCGCCGTACGCGGTGTCCAAAGCCGCCGGCGAGCAGTACGCGGCGGTGTGGACGCGTCTCTTCGGGGTCGAGACCGTCGGGCTCCGCTACTTCAACGTCTTCGGCCCGCGCCAGGACCCGAAGTCCGAGTACGCGGCGGTGATCCCTCGCTTCATCCTGCGGGCGCTCCGCGGCCGGCCGCTCGAGGTGCACGGCGACGGCACCCAGTCGCGTGACTTCACCTACATCGACAACGTCGTCGACGCGAACGTGCTGGCGGCGCGCGCGCCCGGCGCGGGCGGCGAGGTCTTCAACGTCGGCTGCGGCGACCACGTGAGCCTGCTCGAGCTCGTCGCCAAGCTCGAGGCGATCCTCGGGCGGCGGCTCGAGCGGAAGCACACGCCGCCGCGCGCGGGCGACGTCCCGCACACGCTCGCGGACCTCACGAAGGCCAAGCGGCTGCTCGGCTACACGCCCCTCGTCGCCTTCGACGAGGGGCTCCGGCGGACGGTCGAGTACTTCAAGACGTTCAAGGGATAGACGAGGAGGACTCCGCGATGCGCCACGCCGCCCGCCTGATGGTCCTGGCACCGCTCGCGCTCGCCCTGGTCGCCGCGCCCGGCGCGGCCCACGCCCAGGGGACGCTGGTCGTCCAGAACAGCACCGAGCCGCCCGGCCTCGACCTGACCGCCACGCCGGCGTCGGCGACGGCGGCCGTGGTCCTCTACAACATCCAGGAGTGCCTCGTGAAGGTGGACCGCCACGGCAAGCTCGTGCCGTGGCTCGCCGAGCGCTGGCACACGACGGACAACCGGAACTACACCTTCTTCCTGAAGCGCGGCGTCCGGTTCCACAACGGCCGCGAGCTCCGGGCGGCGGACGTGAAGTTCGTCTTCGACCGCGCGATGAACCCGGAGACGAAGCACCCGTACCCGGACTACTACGCGGCCATCGGGGACATCATCGTCAAGGACGACTACACGATCACGTTCGCGCTCAAGAGCCTGAACGCGAACTTCCTCCTCAACCTGGCGCGCCAGGGTTCGGTCATCTATCCGCGGGAGGCCGTGGAGACGCTGAAGAGCGAGCCGATCGGCACCGGGCCGTTCCGCTTCGCCGAGTGGGTGCGCGGCGACCGCATCGTGCTCGCCCGGAGCCCGGAGTACCACGTGAAGGGACTCCCGAAGCTCGACAAGGTGGTGTTCCGGTTCATCGCCGACCCGAACGCGACCCTCGCCGCGCTCAAGGCCGGCGACGTGGACGCGTCGCTCTTCGGCCTCGGGCCCGAGCACGTGCAGGAGCTGCAGAAGGACCCGCGCTTCCAGGTGATCGTCGGCGACACGACCAACGACGTGGTCCTGGCGATGAACAACTCGCGCAAGCCGTACGCCGACGTGCGCGTCCGGCGGGCGCTGACCCACGCGATCGACAAGCAGGACGTGCTGAAGGGCGCGATGTTCGGGATGGGACGCATCCTCGGCAGCAACGTGGATCCGCTCAACCCCTACTTCGTGGACCTCGCCGGCGCGATGCCCTACGACCCGGCGAGGGCGAAGAAGCTCCTCGCCGAGGCGGGCTACCCGAACGGCTTCGACACGGTGCTGAAGGTCTCGCCGCAGTACTACTACACCGTGCGGAGCGGGGAGATCATCGCCGACCAGCTGCAGAAGGTCGGCGTGCGGGTGAAGATCGAGCAGATCGAATGGGGCCAGTGGATCGCGCGCGTCTGGCGCGAGGCCGAGTACGACCTGACGATCATCGGCCACGCCGAGGCCTGGGACATCGGCAACTACGCGAAGCCGAAGTACTACTTCCGCTACGACAGCGCGAAGTTCCAGGACCTCTTCAGGACGTCGGAGGTCACGCTCGACGGGCCGGCGCGCCGCGACCTCTACGTCCAGATGCAGAAGATGCTCGTCGCGGACGCGCCGGTGGTCTGGCTCTTCATGCACCCGCGGCTGCTCGTCGCGAAGAAGGGACTCCAGGGCTTCTGGAAGGACCTGCCGATCCCGGCGGCCGACCTCTCCGAAGTCGCGTGGGCGAAGTAGCCGCGACGGTCGCGTAGGCGCGTGCGGCGGTACGTCCTGCGGCGGGTCGCGACGCTCGTCGCGACCCTCGTCTTCGTCTCGGTCCTCGTGTTCGTCGTGATCCGTGTGCTCCCCGGCGATCCCGCGCTGATCATCATGGGCACCGAGGGAAGCCCCGCGGCCGTCGCGCGCCTGCGCGAGGCGCTGGGCCTCGACCGGCCGCTCGCGGTCCAGTACGCGGACTGGCTCGGCCGCGCGCTGGCCGGCGACCTCGGCGTGTCGATCCAGTACGACGTGTCGGTGGGGCGGCTCATCCTGAGCCGCCTGCCGCTCACGCTCCCGCTGATGGCGATGGCCGCGGCGCTGATGGTCCTCACCGCGCTGCCGCTCGGCCTCTACGCGGCGACGCATCACCGGCGCGCCGGCGACTACGCGGCGATGGCCATTTCGCAGCTCGGCATCGCGGTGCCGTCGTTCTGGGCGGGCCTCCTGCTGATCCTCCTCTTCTCGGTCCGCCTCGGCTGGGTGCCGTCGGGCGGCTTCGAGGGCTGGTCGCGCGGTGTGTGGCCGGGCGTGCGGTCGCTCCTCTTGCCGGCGCTCGCGCTCGGCTTCTTCCAGGCCGCCGTGCTCGTGCGCGCCACACGCTCGTCGGTGCTCGACGTCCTGCGCGAGGACTACGTGCGCACGGCGCGCGCCAAGGGCGTGAGCGAGGCGGCGGTGCTCGGCAGGCACGCGCTCCGGAACGCGCTGATCCCGGTCGTCACCGTCGCCGGCATCCAGCTCGGCCAGCTCATGGCGGGCTCGATCATCCTCGAGTCGGTCTTCGCCCTGCCCGGGCTCGGGCGCCTGGCGCTCGGCGCGATCACCGCGCGCGACCTGCCCGTCGTCCAGGGCGTGACGCTCTTCGTTGCCTCCTGCATCGTCGTCATCAACTTCGCCGTGGACCTCGTCTACGGCCTCCTCGATCCGCGGATCCGCTATGAATAGCCGGCGCCGGAGGCGGCCGCTCAGGCATCTGACGTTCGCGCTCGGCGTCGCGGTCACCGCGCTCCTGGTCCTGACCGCGGCGCTCTCGCTCGTCTACACGCCGGACGATCCGCTCGCCATGTCCATCACGGGGCGGCTCCAGGGGCCGTCGGCGGACCACCCGTTCGGCACCGACCAGTACGGGCGCGACGTGCTGTCGCGCGTGATGCGCGGTGCGGTCACCTCGATCGCGGTCGGCGTGATCGCGGTGGGGATCGGCGCCGCGGTCGGAGTCCTGCTCGGCATCGCGAGCGGCTACGCGCGCGGGTGGCTCGACGAGGCGTGCATGCGACTCATCGACGCGCTGCAGGGGTTCCCCGCGATCCTGTCGGCGCTCCTGTTCGCGGCCGTGTTCGCGCCGGGCGTCGTGATCAGCATGGTCGCGATCGGCATCGCGTTCGTGCCCGCGTTCGCACGGCTCACGCGCGCGGGGTTCCTCGAGCTCGCGCCGCGCGAGTTCGTCCTCGCCGCGCAGGCGCTCGGCGCGCGCGACGCGCGCCTGATCGCTCGCCACATCTTCCCGAACACGCTGCCGCCCCTGATCATCCAGGCGACGACCAGCTTCCCGGTGGCGATCCTCGCCGAGGCCGCGCTCGCCTACCTCGGGCTCGGCACGCAGCCGCCGCACCCCTCGTGGGGGCTCATGCTGAAGGACGCACAGAACTTTCTTTCCCTGAACCCATGGTTCGCGGTCTTCCCGGGCGGGGCGATCGCCCTCACGGTGCTCGGGCTCAACCTCCTCGGCGACGGCCTCCGCGACCTTCTCGACCCGAAGACGGGATGAGCGAGAGGTTGACTTTTACCGCGGTGTGTCGTTATGGTATCCGTTGGTCTCGGCGCAGCCCCCGCTGGTGTTTTGACCAGCGAATCCAGGCGCATGCGCCTCGGAGAGAAGACAGACATGAAGGTTTTCACCACCTCGTTCACGCTGTCGAGTGAGGAGCGCACCGAGGTTTCCGACATCACGAAGCTGGTGCGGGACGCGGTGCAGCAATCGCCCATCCGGGCGGGCATCGCGCTCATCAACACTCTCCACACGACCTGCGCGCTGTTCATCAACGAGTTCCAGAGCGCGCTCATCGACGACCTTAAGGCGCTCGTCGAGCGGCTCGTGCCCGAGCGCCACGGCTACCGTCACGACGACCCGCGCGTGTCGGACTGCGAGCGCGGCAACGCGCACTCGCACCTGCGCGCCGCGCTCCTCGGGCGCAGCATCGCCCTCGGCGTGAACGACGGCGAGTTGACGCTCGGCCGGTTCCAGTCCGTGATCTTTGCCGAGCTCGACGGACCCCGGAAGCGGGAGATCAGCATCCAGGTGATCGGCGAGTAAGGCCGGCCACCCTCACCGTCAGCGACGGGCCGTCGCGAGTCACTTCCCCCACTGCGGTAGGCCGCCTATTCCCGAGACGAACCAGGAATGCGCGCTGTGCGGAGCACGTGTCGTGCAGCGCCTGTTCGCCGCGCACGATCGTCTGCACCACCTGCCAGGAGAATTTTGGGTGGTGCGCTGTGCTACGTGCGGCCTCAAACAGACCTCACCGCGGCCCACGGGTGAGGCGCTGGCCGCCTACTACCCGGCAGACTACGGTCCTCACCGCGACGCGGGTGACGAGTCCGGCGGGCAGGAGACGAACGCCAGCTCGCGCTCGCGGGGCTGGCTCAAAGAGCGGTTCGGGAGCCGGCGCATCTGGTGGACGCCCGATCTGCCGCCGGGCGCCCGCGTGCTCGAGCTGGGCAGCGGCGCG
Source organism: Candidatus Methylomirabilota bacterium (assembly GCA_035260325.1). NCBI lineage: Bacteria > Methylomirabilota (SeqCode) > Candidatus Methylomirabilota bacterium. The sequence goes on from DATFVL010000095.1 coordinate 12,399, forward strand.
GGGCTCTTCGTCCGGCACGCGCTCGCGCGCGGGTGGGAAGTCCATGCGCTCGAGCCGGCGGCGCCGCCCGCGGCGCGGCTGGCCCGGGATCCGCGCATCCACGTCCACCGGGAACGTGCCGAGGCGATCGACGTCGCGCCGGGGACCTTCGACGCGGTCTTCGCGTGGATGGTCGTCGAGCACCTCGAGAACCCGCGTACGGTGCTGGGGAAAGTCGCCGCCGCACTGCGGCCGGGTGGGTACTTCGTGTTCAGCGTGCCGAACGCGGGCTGCTGGGAGTTCGTCGCGTTCCGCAGCCGCTGGTACGGGCTCGATGTGCCACGCCACCTCTGGCACTTCACGCCGCAGGTGCTGGCACGTCTGCTCGGCGGGTGCGGACTCAGGGTCGAGCGGGTGTTCCACCAGAAGGTGCTCAGGAACATCACCGGGAGCCTGGACTTCCTCGGCAACGACCGGCCGGCGCTCGCGCCGCTCGCGGGCCGGCTCGCCCGCCTGCTCACGCCGGCGTGGGTGTCCTTCGGCCTCGGGGCAGCGCTCGCAGTCCTCCGGCAGGGCGGGCGGCTGACCGTGGTCGCGCGCACCCCGGACCCGTGCTGACGCGGCACGCATGGTGACCGGT
>DATFVL010000096.1 GCA_035260325.1 Candidatus Methylomirabilota bacterium
CAGGTCGAGAAGCGCTAACTCCCGCGCCAGCAGAGCGCGCGCTCCGCCGAAATCCTGATCACCGTCGCCGCCTCGCGCTCGAGCCCCATCGCGCGGTACTGCGCGTATTTCGCGCGGAGCAGGTCGACGGCCGCCGCGCGCGCGGGCCCGTCCGTGAGGATCTCGGCGCGTCCCTCCACGATCACCCAGCGCAGCGCGGACCAGTCCTCGTCGTAACTGTCCACCACCAGCGACGCGCGCGGATTTTCCTCGATGTTCCGCACGCGCCGCAGGCGCCGCCCGGGCACGCGCTTCGGCTTCGCGTCGATCGCCGAGACGCACGCGCGCCCGTCGAACGCGTAGCACACGGGCACCACGAGGGGCCGCCCCGCCCGGTCCGCCGTCCCGAGCCGCGCCACGCGGCTCTGCTCGAGGAGCTCGACGGCCCAGGGCGGGAGGTCGAGGATCACACGCTCGCCTCGCCGGCGGTTGCGGCTCGCACGGCCACGCTCACCGGATCAGCTTCGCGTACCGGTCCAGGAGCGGGAGGACGGTATTCCGCGGCTCCGGGGGCAGGCGCAGGATGGCGCGCGTGATCCCGGCCTCCGCGTAGCGCCCGAGCGCCGCCTCGTCGGCCTGCGCCCCGAAGACCGAGACGGAGATCGTCTTCATGTCACGTCCGGCGCGCGCCGCGCGCGCCTTGAGGTCGGCGAGCCCGGGGAGGATCGCCGCCGCGTTCCGCCCGCGCGGGAACCAGCCGTCGCAGAAGTCCACGACGCGCTGGAGCGTGTAGCCGCTCTCGCCGCCGAGGAGGATCGGCGGGTGGGGCTTCTGGACGGGCTTCGGCCACGACCAGATCGGGTCGAAGTTCACGAACTCGCCGTGGAACTCCGCGGCGTCCTTGGTCCAGATCTCCTTCATCGCGAGCACCCGCTCCCGGAGCACGCGGAAGCGCGTCTTGAACGCGGTCCCGTGGTTCTCCATCTCCTCGGCGTTCCAGCCGCCGCCGATGCCGAAGAGGACGCGGCCGCCCGAGAGGAGGTCGAGGCTCGCCACCTCCTTCGCCGTGATGATCGGGTCGTGCTCGATGAGCAGGCAGATGCCCGTGCCGACCTTGAGCGTGCGCGTCGCGGCCGCCGCCGCGGTGAGCGCGACGAAGGGATCGAGCGTGTGCGAGTACTCCCGCGGGAGCTCGCCGCCGCTGGGGAACGGCGTGCGGCGGCTGGCCGGGATGTGGGTGTGCTCGGGGACGAACAGCGACTCGAAGCCGCGCTCTTCCGTCGCCCGCGCGAGGTCGTCGATGCGGATCGAATAGTCCGTCGGGAAGATGCAGACGCCGTAGTGCATTGGTTCCTCCTGGCTCGCGGCCCGCGCCGCGGCCGTCAGCGCTCCGGGGAGAGCGAGAAGTGGGTGTGGGTCGCGAGCCACCGCCCGTCGTGGCGCGCGAGCGCGATCGTGAGCCGGCCTGGCCGCGCGAAGGTCGCGCCGCCGGGCCGGACGCCCGTGGAGTCCCATGGCGCGGCGACCCACGCGGTGTCGCCGTCCACCGCGCCGCGCGCCTCGTCCACGCGGATCGTGAACTCGCGGATCTGCGGCCAGACCCGGCGCCACTGCTGCTCCATGACGCCCTCGACGCCCTCGACGAAGTGCGCGACGGTGCCGAACGCGATCAGCTCGGGCGCGCAGAGCCGCCGGCCGCCCTCGAAGTCCACGGCGCGCACGCACGCCTGCAGGCGGCGGAGCCAGTCGCGGATCGGCGCGAGCGGGTCCTCGGCGGCCGCGAGCTGGCGGGAGATCTCGAGCAGGTTCCCGTCGGGATCGCGCAGGTAGATGGACTCGATCGGCCCGAGCGCGCCGGTGCGGTGCACGGGCCCTTCGAGCACCGCCACGCGCAGCTCCGTGAGCCGGCGGATCCAGGCGTCGAGCGGCTCGCCGGTCAGGAAGCAGAGGTCGGCCGAGCCCGGCGTGGGCCGCGCCGCGACGAGACTGAATTCCCGCCCGACCGGATGGACGTTGAGCTTCTGCGCGCCGAACCTGAGCGCGAGCCGGCCCTCGCCGAACGTGACCACCTCCATCCCGAGCCCGCGGTAGAACGCGCAGGTCGCGTCGGGGTCGCGGACGGTGAGCACGAGGTGGTCGAGCCGGTCGAGCGCCATGGCGGGCCTGGGCCTTACGCGAAGATGAACTCGGGCAGGAACGCGGAGACGATCCAGTTCGGCGCGTCGACGATCTCGCTGATCTTGAGGTCCACGGCCACGCTCGACAGGATGTACGCCTCCTCGCGCGAGAGGCCGCGCTCGCGCACGAGGTGGTCGATCATGTAGCGGACGGCCTGCTGCGCGGCGGCGAAGAGGTCGGGGCCGTGGGCGGTCGTGGCGAACCAGGGACCGCGGTTCGTGCCCGGCGCGAGCGGGCCCGCGGTGCGGAGCCGGGGCTCGGCGAGCCCGGCGCCGCGCTCGACGCCGAAGCGGAGGGTCACCCGCGCCATCATCTCGACGGCGGTCACGCAGACCTCGCCGTCCCCCTGCGCGCCGTGCCCGTCGCCGACGCTGAACAGGGCGCCGTCCACCCAGACGGGCAGGTAGAGCGTCGTGCCGCGGACGAGCTGCTTCACGTCCATGTTGCCGCCGTTCTTGCGCGGCGGCATCGTGCTGTGGGCGCCCGGCTCGTCGAGCGCCGTGCCCATCACGCCGGGGAACGGCTCGAGCGGCACGGCGACGTCGCGGCCCATCCGCGCGTGCGCGCCGTCCGAGATGTCCCAGATCTGGAGGAAGGGCTTCGCGAAGTCGGCCTCGGGGAGGAGCCCGCGCCCCGGCCGGATCGCCGTCCAGCCGAACGACGCGCGGGGCACGACCTCGAGGATGTCGACGACCAGCGCGTCGCCGGGCCGGGCGCCCTCGACGGCCACCGGGCCCGTCAGCGGGTGGCCGCGGAACGGTCCGCGCGCGAGCACGTCGGCGTGGGTCGAGGACGGCGAGTAGTAGCCGTCGGCGGCGTCGCGCGTGTCGAACACGACCGTGTCGCCGGGCTCGATCACGAGGCGCGGCGCGAGCGCATTGTTCCACTCGTAGTGGACGGTCTGGGCGTCCAGGACGTGCGTGCGCGCCATCGCTCAGCGCCCCCGCGCCGGTGCGCCGTCGTCGATCTCGGTCCAGGCGACCATGCCCGTGCCCGAGCGCCACGCGACGGCCGGCATGTAGGCGAGCACGTCCGCGGGCCCGCGCGTCATGGCCAGGACGAGGAACCACGACAGGAGCTCGGCGGTCCCGCCCGAGCCCGCCGCCTCCATGCGCTCGAGCGTGCACTCGCGCAGGAGCGTCTCGCGGTCGTCCTTCGCCAGGCGCTCGAGGAACCAGCGGTCGAACTCCTCGTCCACCCAGAAGTAGCGGGGCCCGCCCGGCTCGTGCGAGAGCCCGCCGGTGCCGATCACGGCGATGCGGTCGTCGCCGGGAAACGCGCGCAGCACGTCGCGCAGGATCGCGCCGACCTGGTAGGCGCGCTCGGGCGTCGGGATGGGCGGGACGGTGCAGTTCATCCCGACCGGCACCAGCCGGAATCGCGCGTCGGGGTTCAGGTAGTGCGTGGGCACCGAGATGCCGTCGTCGAACTGCATCTCGCGCAGGTACGTGAGCTGGAGCCGTCGCCGCGCGCCCTCGTTGACCATGAAGCGCGCCAGCGCCGGATGGCCCGGCACCCGGTACTTCTCCATGCCGAGCCACTCGTCGAACCAGTCGGCGGGGCCGACGTGCTCCTCGCCGATCCCGACCGTGTACTCGGGGAGGTTGTTGATCGGCCAGTTCAGGAGGTGGTCGTTGGTGAACATCACGAGCACGTCGGGACGCGCCGCCTCGAGCCGGCGCCGCATCTCGGCGGTCGCGCCGAGGGCGAGCCGCTGGTGCGTCTCCGGCGCGCGCGTGAACCAGCCGGTGAGGCCGGGGGAGTGGGTCATCGCCATCGCCGCCACGATCCGCGCCACGGCTACCGGTCCTCCCGCCCGGGGTCCCGCGCCATCGCCCTCGCCGTCTCCTCGGGGAACGCCCGCTTGTAGCACTCGAGGGCCGCGCTCACATTGCTGTTGTGGGCGGCGCCGAAGAAGAGGCGCAGGATCTGCGGCACGTAGTACTGGTGGATCCCGAGGTCCATGAGCCGCCGCGGATCCTTGTCGCGGATCGCCTCGTACTCGGCGCGGCTCAGCCCGAACTCCCGCGCGAGGCCCTCGAGGTCGGTGAGCCACCGCGCTCGGAGCGCCGCATCGCGCCGCACGTAGAAGATCATCTCGTTCGCCGGGAGCGTCTTGTCGCAGCGCTCGACGTTACCCATCCGCCGGCCCCCTGAGCCCCCGCGGGTTCACCTTGACGAACATGATCACGCAGCGCGTGTCCCCGAGGTTCCGGACGTCGTGCGGGACGTTCTTCGGGAACTTCACGATGGAGCCCGCGGGGACGACGACCTCCCGCCCGTCGATGCTCATGTTCGCCGTGCCCTCGAGGACGAAGATCGCCTCCTCCTCCTTGGGATGCGAGTGCATGACCGTGGACTGTCCGGGCTCGTAGCACGCGATCTCGGACCAGAGCTGGTCCGTCTTGAAGAGCATCTTGCGCACGCGCCTGTCGGGCGCGAAGGCCTTGAGCGCGTGGAGATCGAACACCTGCGCGACTCCCGTCGTCGCGGCCACCGCGACCTCGTCGTCCATGGGGCCTCCCCGGGTTCGGGCGTATTGTAGCGGGCTCGGTGCGCTCGCGACAGCCGAGGTGCGTCGGGCGACGGGGGTGGCCGGCCGGCCCGGTGACCTCCAGGCCACCTCCCTATAGGTGATGTGTCAGCCCTAAGTTCCCGTGGGATCGACGATTCTTCTTTCACGTCACACGTGAAAAGTTCTGTGGTATGAAGGGCCCGGAATGAACCGCTTTCCTGGAATGGGCCGCCGGCTCCGCCAGAGGCTCCGGGCGACCGGCTACTGGAGGGACGACCGCCCCGACATCGCCCGCTTCTGCGCCGAGAAGGGGTACCGGCCTCAGTACATCTACGCGTGGCTCGGCGACCGGGTCCCGAGCTACGAGAACCTGATCCGTCTCGGCCGCGATCTGGGCGCCCTGCCGGAGTGGGTCATGTTCGGAACGGGCCCGGGCGCCCGGACGGAGCCCGTCGAGGCCGCAGCCGAGGCAAGGCGCGCCCCGCGCGGCCAGCTCATCGACTTCACCCGGCTGCGGCAGGTGACGAGCCGCCTCGTCCGCCTCGAGGCCGAGCTCGACGCGATCTTCCGCGCCTTCCCCGACTTCTACTTCTGGCTCGACGCCGACGGGACCTTCCTCGCGTGGCAGGGCGGGCGCGGCTCCGAGCTCCACGTGGCGCCGGATCTCATGCTCGGCAAGAGGATCGCCGACGCGTTTCCGCCGGACGCCGCGCAGTCGCTCGAGCGGGGCGCGCGCGACGCCGCGGCCTCGGGGGGCGCTGTGTCGGTCGAGTTCGCGCTCGGCGCGGCGAGCTACGAGACGCGCTTCCTGCCCCTCGGCGCCCGGCCCTCGGCGCCGCGCCGCCTCCTCATGATCGTGCGCGAGATCACCGAGCGGAAGCAGGCGGAGGACGCTGCCAACGCTCTCGCCCGGGTGAGCCACGAGCTCGCCGGCACGCTCGATCCGGCCGAGGCGACCGAGCGGGTGGTCTCCGCGGTGCTCAACCTCTTCCGCGTCCGCCGCGCCGGCCTGTTCCAGCTCGATCCCGCCTCGGGCGCCCTCGTGTGCGTCGCCGTCGCGGGCGCGGGCGGCGACCACAACGCGTGGAAGGGGCGGGTCATCCCCCCCGGCGGCAGCCTGAGCCAGCGGGTGATCCACGAGCGCCGCCCGTTCTGGTCGCATCACGTCACGGCCGAGCCGCGGCGCGACCTGCCCGCCTGGCTCCGCGAGCGCCTCGCGGCGGAGGGCCACAGATCCATCGTCGCCCTGCCGCTCGTCTCGCGCGACGAAGTGCTCGGGACGCTGACGCTCGCGTCGGACTCGGAGCGCGTCTTCACGCCGGTGGAGCTGCGCCTCCTCTCGGGGTTCGCCGACGCCGCGGCGGTCGCGCTCCGCAACGCCCGCCTGTACGAGCTGAGCGAGCGCCGACGGCAGGCGGCCCAGGCGCTCGCCGACGTCGGGCGCCTCGTCACCCGCTCGCTCGACCCGGACGTCGTCGCCCAGCGGATCGCCGACAGCGTCCTCGCCCTCCTCGGCGCACGGGCGTCCGCGATGCTGCGCGTCGAGCCGGTCTTCGGCGATCTCCTCGCGATCGCCGTCGCGGGCGAGGCGACCCCGGGCGTCGCGCGCGGCCTGATCGTGCCGGCGGGGACCTGCGTGGCGAGCCGCGCCGTGCGCGAGCGCCGGCCGGTCGTGACGCAGGATCTGCTCGGTGACCCGTCGCTCACGATCTCGCCCGCGCTCCGCGGCGCGTTCGAGGAGTCGGCGCACCGCGCGGCGCTCGCGGTGCCGCTGCTCGGCCGCGACGGCGCGACGGGCGCCCTGGTGGTGCGAGACCGCACGGGCCATCGCTTCGACGAGGAGGACGTGCGGCTCCTCCAGGCCTTCGCCGATCACGCGGCGCTCGCGCTGGAGAACGCCCAGCGCTTCAGCGAGACGGAGCGTAGCCGCGCCGAGGCGCTCGCCGCGGCGCTCCACTCCGGGCGGCGGTTCGAGAGCCTCGTCCTCGGGCTGACGGCGATCGTGTGGGAGGCCGACGCGGAGACGGGGCGGGTCCTCTTCGTCAGCGACGCGGCCGAGCGCATCCTCGGCTACTCGCTCGAGCGCTGGTACACGGAGCCCGACTTCTGGCTGAGCCACGTGCACCCCGAGGATGGGGAGCGGATCGCGGCGGCGCGGGGCGCCGGGCCGTCGGGGGACCACGCGCTCGAGTACCGGATGATCGCGGCCGACGGGCGGGTCGTCTGGTTCAGCGACTTCGTCCACGTCGTCCTGCACGAGGACGGGCGGGTCCGCTGGCTCCACGGCGTGATGGTGGACATCACGGAGAGCCGGCTCGCCGCCGAGGCGACCCGCGCGCTCGGCGAGGTCGGGCGCCTCCTCGCGGAGTCCGCGGACCGCGACGCCGTCGCGGGGCGGATCGCGGACAGCGTCCGCCGCGTCTTCGGCGCCTGGGTCGCGACGCTCTACCGGATGACGCCGGACGCGGAGGGGATGGTGACGGTCGCGCGCGCCCGGGACGCGTCGGACGAGTTCGACTGGAACGGCTTCCGCCCGCCGGGCACGGGCATCCTCTGGCTCGCGATGCGGGAGCGCCGGGCCGTGTTCTCGCCCGACATCCTCGGCGATCCGCGACTGTCCTACCCGGCCGAGATCCGGGCCCGCCTCGAGCGGGGGCGCATCCGCGCGGTCCTCGGCGTGCCGCTGATCGTGCAGGGCGAGGTCATCGGCGCGCTCGCCGTCGGCGACCGCGCGGGCCGGAGCTTCGACGAGCGCGAGATCCGCCTCGCCCAGGCGTTCGCCGACCAGGCCGCGCTCGCGCTCGGGAAGACCGCCGCTACCTGAGCGTCGCCTGCTGGAGGAGAGGTTCCGCCCTCACGCCCGGCCCCCTTTCACGGCGGCGACCACCGCGTCGAGGTGCGCCTCGGGCACGTCGAGCGGGAGGACGCACCCCGGCGCCACGATGAGACCGCGCCCGCCGGTCTGGCGGATCGCGTCGCGGACCTCCTCCCCGACGGCGGCGGCCGGGCCGCGGCGCAGCGTCTCGGCCTCGCGGAGGCCGCCCACGAGCGCGCCCCCGAAGCGCTTTCGCGCGTCCGCGAGCGCGGGCGGGGTCAGCCGATCGTGCCAGTTGATCGCGTGCACGGGCAGCGCGGCGAGCCGGTCGAACGCGATGGCGCGGCCGTGGACGTGGAGCATCAGGAGCGGTGTCCGCCCCGCGACGGACTCGACCAGCCGGCGCGTCGCGGGCAGCTCGAAGCTCTCGAGCTCATGATCGCGGACGACGTCGGCGCTGGCCGTCTGCGTCGCGAGGAAGAGCCCGTCGGCGCCGGCCTCGAGCGCGGCCGCCGCGTAGCGCGCCATCGTGCGCGCGATCGCGTCGAGGGCGGGCGCCACGGCCTCGGGCCGCGCGCGGAGGTCGTCGTGCAGCCGCTCGCCGGCGAGCTTGCGCGCGACCGTCAGCGGCGCGAAGACGGTGTGGAGCACGGGCGCGTCGTCGTGGCGCCCGCGGACGATCAGCCGGAGGGCCTCGAGCTCGCGGCCGAGGGCGCCCGCGCCGGGGTCGAGCTCGCGCACGCGCGCCCAGTCGCCCGGCGCCTTCACCGCGTGCTCCGTGCACTGCTTGGCGCCGTTCGGCGAGCCCGTGTAGGCGACCGTGCAGCCCCAGTCCTCGACGCAGTAGACGCCGCTCGACATGATCTTGATCAGGTCGAGGTCGAAGCGGCGGTGGAACGCGAGCATGGCGTCGGCGAGGCCCTTGGGCGTGTGGTCCACGTCGGGCGCGTGACGCCAGAACGCGACGGGCGGGCGGTCCACAGGCGCACGGGCCAGCGCCGCGAGGACGCGTTCGCGCTTCGTCATGTGGCGCCCATCTTGCCACGGCGCGCGGCGCCGCGCACCGCGTCGGGGCCGCCCGATTTTCGCCCTTGCCTCCGTCAGCGCGTTCGTGCGATATGCGGTTGCGTGACGGGCTCCGCACGGACGCCTGCCGGCCCAAGGAGGCACCGATGACGCGCATCGTCGATCTGAGCATGACCGTCGAGGAGTGCGACTCCGCGCCGTTCGCCAAGGAGGAGCTCTACTTCAAGCTGCGGCCGATCGTCCGCTGGGAGGACAAGGGCTTCGTGTCCAACATGGTGGAGATGACCGTGCACGCGGGCACGCACATCGATTCGCCGCACCACTTCTTCCGCGACAAGCCGTCGGTCGAGCAGCTGCCCCTGGACGCGCTGATGGGCGAGGCGGTGGTGCTCGATCTCACGTTCAAGGGCACGGCGAACGCCCGCATCACGCC
>DATFVL010000097.1 GCA_035260325.1 Candidatus Methylomirabilota bacterium
TTTCGTGAGAGACCCGATGCAATTCGGAAGGTCCTGTATCGCCTAGGAGCATTCTCCAACAAGGAAATTGAGGCGCGGATTCCAGAGATCATGGCGGTGCTAAGACCGCAGAGTCTCGCGAAGGCGCCTGATTTCCCCTCCTTCTCCGTTGGGGGTCTGCCCGGGCTGCTGCGATTCGTTCTCTTCTCGCCCGATCAGACGCGTAACTCATCGCGCAATCAAAGGCCGGCGATCTTTGGCGATGACATGCTCGGCTTCATTTGGACCTGCCTTCGCCCCGCGGCTCCTCGACGCGAGTGTGCGACGGACTACCACGTGGAACTCTGGGGCCACCAGTTCAACGAACTCGTTGGGTACTTCAAGGACCCGTCGCGCCGAAGCTGTGGCACGGTCGATGATCTTTATGCGCACCTACTTTGAACGGTCGGGGAGATAGGTAACAAAAGAGTCCGGGGACATGGGTTACACATGTCGACGATAGAGTCTCCCGTACTCATCCTCGCTGGTCATCCTGATCGTCGCGGCGCCCGCGCTCGTGTGGGCTTCTTCATCGACCGACGGGCTGGAAGAGGAAATCGCGCGAGGAGCTGATGAGCATGGCCGGGGACTGGCGCCGATGGAAGGCCGCGATCGCCGAGCTGCAGCGGCGCGGCGAGGACGTCTGTCGCTCGGTATGGTATCCAGGATCCCTAGCGCAGTCAGGGAGGGTCTCATGAACTACGGAGTCGTGCTTCCGATCTGGCAGCTCACGGTCGCCGAAGCGGAGTCGTTGACGACGCGCGCGGAGCAGCTGGGCCTCGATGGCGTGTTCGTCCCCGATCACATCCTCGCCAAGCCCGCCACCACCCAGCATTATGGCGGCCACTGGCCGGACCCGTTTTCGCTCCTGGCCTATCTCGCGGGTCGCACGCAGCGCATCCGCCTCGGAGCGAGTGTCATCGTGCTCCCGTACCGGAACGCCCTCGTGGCGGCCAAGGCGGCCGCGACCGTTGACCAAGCATCGGGCGGGCGCTTCATCTTCGGCGTCGGCGTAGGCTGGGACGAGCCGGAGTTCGTGGACCTGCGCTTGCCGTTCCGCGAGCGCGGGCGCCTGAGCGACGACTATCTCCGGGCGATCAAGGCGGCCTGGGCCAGCGACGTTCCGGAGTACAAGGGCGGGTACGTGAGCTTCGCCGGCGCCACGTTCTCGCCCCGCCCCGTGCAGCGGCCGCACCCGCCGATCTGGGTCGGTGGCTCGCCCGGCGGCGTGTCAGCACCCGCGGTGCGCCGTTGCGCCGAGCTGGGCGACGCCTGGCACCCGTTGGCGCTGAGCCTCGATGACATCGAGAAAGGCTTCGCGACGCTGCGTGACCTCGCCGCCCAGCGCGGCCGGCGCGATGCGGTCGGTCTCGCGCCGCGCAATCTCCTCGACCTCACGGACTCGCCGAAGGGCGCCGGCCGCGCGGCGTTTCAGGGCTCGGTGGCGGAGGTGGCGTCCGACATCCGCCGGGTGCAGGGCCTGGGCGCCGGCTGGATGACGTTCGACCTGCCGCGGGCCGGCGTGCCCGCGATGGTGCGCGCCATGGAGCGCCTCGCCCGCGAGGTGAAACCAGCAGCCGCGTAGGGTGAGGGAGAAGCGTCGGCCGTAGTCCCGTGCGATGCTAGGGCCATGACGGAGCGGCCCTGGCGCCTGCTCGTGACCGAGCCGGCGGACGGCGCCACCAACATGGCGGTGGACGAAGCGCTCTGGCTCGGGCGCCGCGCGGGGACGTCGCCCCCGACCATCCGCTTCTTCGCCTGGGCGCCGCCCACCGTCTCCCTCGGCTACGGCCAGCCTCTCGACGGCCACGTGGACGTCGCCGCGTGCGCGCGGCTCGGCGTCGGGCTCGTCAGGCGCCCGACGGGCGGCAGCGCGATCTACCACGACGGCCCCGAGCGCGAGCTGACGTACAGCGTAGTCGCTCGCGCGGAAGACATCGGCGGCGGCGCTCGCGACCTGCTCCACAGCTACCAGTGGATCGGGCGCGCGCTGGTCTCGGGGCTCCGGGCGCTCGGTGCTCCCGTCGAGATGATCGGTGCCGTGCGCGAGGGGCCCACGCCCGCCTTCTGCTTCGCGCGGACGGGGAGCTGCGAGATCGAGCTCGCCGGTCGCAAGGTCGTCGGCAGCGCCCAACGGCGCTACGGGAGCGCGTTCCTCCAGCACGGCTCCGTCCTGCTCGGGATCGACCTGCCGCGGGTCCGCGAGGTCTTTCCGACGACGCGCGATCCGCTCGCGTCGCTGACGACGCTCGAGGCGGCGCTCGGCCACAGTCCGAAGTTCGACGACGTGGCGGCGGCGCTCGGCGACGCCTTCGCGCGCGAGCACGGGCTCGACCTCCGGCCCGACGGGCTCAGCGCCGACGAGACCGCGGCCGTCGCCCGGCTCGTCAGGGAGAAGTACGCCACCGACGAGTGGCTCCGCGGCCCCGCGTGAGCCGCGAGTACCCGGACCACCCGCGCGTCGGCGTCGGCGCCGTCGTCCTCCACGAGAACCGCGTGCTGCTCGTCAAGCGCGGCAAGCCGCCGGCGCTCGGCAAGTGGAGCCTGCCCGGCGGGCTCGTCCATCTCGGCGAGACGACGCGCGAGGCGGTGGCGCGCGAGGTCGCCGAGGAGTGCGGCGTCCGGATCAAGGTGGCAGACGTCGCGGGCGTGGTGGACCGGGTCATCCGGGACGAGGCCGGGCGCATCCGTTATCATTACGTGCTGGTGGACTACCTCGCGTTTCCGGAAGCCACGCGCGTCACGCCGGGCAGCGACGCGGCCGACGTGCGCTGGGTCGAGATCGACCGGCTCGCCGAGCTCGACACGACCGAGGGGCTCCTCGACATGATCCGGCGGGCCCAGGCGCTCGCGAGAGGTGACAACGCGTGAAGCGCATGAACACCAAGGAGAGGGCGACCCGATGATGCTCTACGGCACTCGCCTGTACAATGATCGAGGCGAGTCTTGAGCCGCGCAGGAGGGCGTGACATGAAGACGACCCCGCGACAGCTGTATTTCCGGAAGCGCGTCGACCGGGGTCTCCGTGAGCTGAAGACAGGTCGGACTGTTTCTCACCGTCGGGTCAAGCGGAGCGTTGCCGGGTGGCTCAGGTCCGCTGGACGGTAGGGGCCAGGGCAGACGGCTGACCGGATCCTAGCGTGCCGTCGATATCGGTCTTCTTCGGGATCATCGTTCGCATGTTCTACAACGA
>DATFVL010000098.1 GCA_035260325.1 Candidatus Methylomirabilota bacterium
GAGGCGCCCCGCCAGCACCATGCGCCTGAGCAGCGGCGGCGGCGCGTACCGAGGCTCGCGGAACTCCTCGAACATCACCTCGGCGACGTACATCGCCGTGTCGAGGCCCACGAGGTCGAGGAGCGTGAACGGTCCCATCGGGTGGCCGCAGCCGAGCTTCATCGCCTGGTCGATGTCCTCGAGCGTCGCGAGCCCGCCCTCGTAGACGCGGATCGCGTCGAGCAGGTACGGGACGAGGAGCCTGTTCACGATGAACGCGGTCGAGTCCTTCGTCTGCACCGGCGTCTTGCCGAGCGCGCGCACCCAGTCCGTGGCCACCTTCGCGGTGACCTCGTCGGTCAGGATGGTGCGGGCCACCTCGACCAGCTTCATCAGCGGCACCGGGTTGAAGAAGTGCAGGCCGAGGACCTGGCCCGGGCGCCGGGTCGCCGCCGCCATCGCGGTCACGTTGCACGACGAGGTGTTCGTCGCGAGGAGCGCGTGCGGCGGGCAGATCCGGTCGAGCTTCGCGAAGGTCTCGTTCTTGAGCTGCTGGTTCTCGGTCATCGCCTCGACGACGAGGTCCGAGCCCTTGAGGTCGTCGAGCCGCGTCGTGCCGGCGATCCGCGCGAGCGCTTCGTCCTTCGCCCGGGCGTCGAGCTTGCCCTTCGCGGCGAGCCCCTCGAGCGTCTCGCGGAGCCGCCCGAGCCCGCGCCCGACGAGCTCGTCGCTCGCCTCGACGAAGAGCACCTGGAAGCCCGCCTGTGCTGCGACCTGGACGATGCCGCCGCCCATGAGGCCGCAGCCGATCACGCCCACGTTCTTGATCGTCATGAGACCTCCGGCGGGGGCGAGCGTCTACTAGCGGCCGCGGCGACCCGGCAGGGGCGGCGGCTCGTAATGGACGTCGCCCGGCGGGCACGGGTTCCGCACCGTGATGGTCACGGGCAACGGCTCCGTCCTGCGGGGCGGCGGGCCGGGATCGCGGAGCGACTCGTCGAGCGTCGAGGCGCGCGGCGCGCTCGGCTGCGTCATGATGTTGAGGAGCATCGCGGCGCTGATCTGGGCCTTCGCCTCCTCGGCGGAGGCCGCGGACGCCCACGCGACGAGCGCGAGCAGCGCGGGCACGAGCACGAGCCGTCTAGCCATGGGGAGACTCTACCACTTCGAGCTTTCGCTCGCCTCGGACGGCGAGGCCCCAGCCCCGCGACGTCCTGCGGCTCGCACCACCATCGCGGTGCTCACTCGTACACGATCAGGGAGTGGAGCGGATGGCTCTTGAGCTTGTCGCGTCCGTGGAGGAACGCCAGCTCGATCAGGAACGCGACGCCGACGACCCGCCCGCCCAGCTGCTCGATCAGCCGGAGCGTGGCGGCCATCGTGCCTCCCGTCGCGAGCAGGTCGTCGACGGCGAGCACGCGCTGGCCGCGCTGGATCGCGTCCTCGTGCATCGCGAGCGCGTCACGGCCGTACTCGAGCTCGTACTCGACCTCGATGGTCTTGCCGGGAAGCTTGCCGAGCTTGCGCACGGGCACGAAGCCCGCGCCGAGCTGGTGCGCGACGGCGCCGCCGAAGACGAAGCCGCGCGACTCGACGCCGACGACGACGTCCACGCGCTCGTTCCGGTAGCGCTCGCACAGGAGGTCGATCACGCGACGGAACGCGGGCCCGTCCTTCAGGAGGGTCGTGATGTCCTTGAAGAGGATCCCCTCGGTCGGGAAGTCTTTGATGTCGCGGATCTTCGCTCTGAGGTCGGCGACGTCCATCGCGCGCCTATATTAGCGGCTCTTTGCCGCACCGCACAAGACGTCGGCCCGCGGCCAATGTGTCCGGCCACCCTGGCACGCTGACGGCCGGCGGGCCCGCGCAAATCGCTAATTTCACAGTATGCCCGGGGCGGCCGGTGGTGCGTGGCACTCTAGTTGCTCTGAGGAAGTCCCGGTATGCTGCTTCCGGAGCAAGTCCAGCGGCTGTTCCAACTCGCCCTGGTCGAGTTCGCGCCTGACTGGGAGATCGCCGGCGCCGTGACGGAGCTCTCCCTGCACAACGCGGAGCACTGGGTGTCCGGCCTCGGGACCTTCGGCCTCATCCTGCGAAGCCGCCCGACGAACCGGGTCAAGGTCCTCGGCTGGCGGAGCGGCGCGATCCAGAACGCGGCCTACTTCCGCGGCATCTCCTATCGCGTCCTCGAGGCGTACGCCGATCGGATCACCGATCCGATCCGGCGCTACTTCGAGGAGATCGGGATCGCGGCACCCCAGGAACACCCCGCGTGGGCGCCGAAGCCACCCACGGGCTCGAACCTCCGGTACGCCTAGCGCCCTGACGCCGCGCGCGCGGCCGCGTCAGGACTCGAGCCGCGCGATCGCCGCCGGCAGCTCCGCGAGGCGCGCGATCGTCGCGTCGGGGAGCGGCGCGCCGAGCGACTCCCGCCCGAGACTCGTCACCTGGATCGCGCGCATGCCGGCTCCGCGCGCCCCCTGCACGTCGAGGATCTCGTCGTCACCCACATGCACGGCGGTGGCGGGCTCGCCGCCGACGGCCCGGAGGGTGAGCGCGAAGATTTCCGGGTCGGGCTTGCGCACCCCCACCTCGTCGGAGAACGTCGTGTGCCTGAAGCACTCGAGAAGCCGGTAGCGCTCGAGGACCTTGCGCAGCGTCGCCCCGGGCGTGCGCATGATGTTCGACACGAGCGCGAGCGTGTACCCCCGCGCGGCGAGCGTCTCGAGCGCCGGGCGCGCCCCCTCGTCGACCGTCGGCGGCACGAGCAGCGCGGGCCGCGAGTAGGCGTCCACCAGCAGCCGCAGGACCTGCGGGGGGACGCGTCCCGGAAGCCCGGGGTCGAGCGCCGCCAGGATCACGCGGACGTGCTCCTCGACCGGCACGTCGCGGTGCCGGCTCCACAGGCGCGAGAGGAACGCGGCCGACGCGTCGTAGGCGCGATCGAGGGCGGCCGCCGACACGCGGACGTCGGTGGCGGTCAGGATGGTCCCGAAGTCGGCCATCCGGCGCCGCTTGTAGCGGTTGTCGCTCCCGGGCCCGTCGAGGAGGACCGTGCCCCAGAAGTCGAGCGTGATCGTGCGGATCTTCAGGACCGGCTCCTCCAGCCCGGCGCGCGCTTCTCGAGGTAGGCGCGCATCCCCTCGCGCGGCTCGGCGGTCGCGTAGGCGGCGGCGAACGCGTCGATCCCGCAGCGCACGGCGCTCGCGAGGTCGGTCTCG
This sequence comes from Candidatus Methylomirabilota bacterium, assembly GCA_035260325.1. Classification (NCBI taxonomy): domain Bacteria; phylum Methylomirabilota (SeqCode); species Candidatus Methylomirabilota bacterium. The sequence continues at coordinate 3,201 of DATFVL010000098.1, forward strand.
CGCCAGCGCACGAGCAGCGCCTTCTGCAGGCGCACGGCCTCCGGCCCGCACGCGACGATCTTCGCCGCGAGCGCCTCGGCGGCGGCGCGGACGCGCTCGGCGGGCACGACCTCGTTCACGAGCCCCCACTCCCGCGCGCGCTCGGCTGCGACCGGCTCGCCCGTGAGGAGCAGCTCCGCCGCGCGCCCCGGCCCGACGAGCGGCGGCAGGAGCGCGGCCTGGATCACCGACGGCACGCCGACGCGCACCTCGGGCAGGCCGAGCGGGGCGCCGGCGGCGGCGACGCGCAGGTCGCACGCGAGCGCCAGCTCGAAGCCGGCGCCGAGGCACGGCCCGTTGATCGCGGCGATCACCGGGAACGGCGCGCGGTGCACGGCGTCGATCGCGTCGTGGAGCGCCGCGATCAGATCGCGCGCGCCGGCCACGTCCAGGTCGCGCAGGATCGCCACGTCCATCCCCGCCGTGAAGGCGCGCCCGGCGCCGGTCACGATGGCGACGCGCGTGGCGCGGTCGGCGGCGAGGGTCCCGAAGGTCTCGCGGAGCGCGCGGATCAGGCCGGGCTCGAGGAGGTTGAGGGGCGGCCGGTCGAGCGTGCACCAGACGGTCGCGCCCGCCCGGTGGACCGTGAGGGATGTCGGGCCCGACACTTAGTAGCGGCGCATCGAGGGATCGACGGTGCGGGCCCAGTTGTCGAGGCCGCCCGCGAGGTTCCTCACGTTCTTGAAGCCGAGGGAGCGCAGGTACTCCACGACCGCCGCGCTCCGCACGCCCTGGTGGCAGTAGACCACGATCTCGTCCTCGGGATTCAGCTCGTCGGTCCGCACCTCGATCTCCTCGATCGGGATGTGCGTCGCGTTCGGGAGCCGGCAGAGCTTGGTCTCCCAGTCCTGGCGCACGTCGAGCAGGAGCGGGCAGTCGCTCCGGTCGACGCGGGCCTTCAGCTCCTGCGGCGTGATCCCGTCCATGGCCCTCGCCCTCAGCGCGGCGCCGGGCGCGCCGCGAGGAACTCCACGAGCCAGCCGTTCACCTGCTCGGCGTGCTCGATCTGCGGGAAGTGGCCGCAGTCGTCCACCCAGCGCGTCGCGGCGTTCGGCAGCGCCTCCGCGACCTCGACGCAGTGCACCGCCGGCGCGACACGATCCTGACGGCCGTGGATCAGGAGGACGGGGGGCTCGAGCGTGGCGAGCGCGCGGCGGTAGTCGTCGCGGCGGGTCTCGAAGTCCGCGCGCACGTGACGGAGGGTCGCGAGGTACGCGTGGCGCGCGTCGGGCGCGGTCCGGGCCGCGTACTCGTGCTCGACGAAGAAGTCCACCTCCGCGCGCACGGGCCGGTGGAAGCAGCGCGCGAGCGCCGCCTTGAAGAGGGCGGCCGAGGCGACGAGCGAGAGCGCCTCGCCGACGCCCGGGAGCGCGACGAGCCGGTAGATCCACGCGGGGCTGTACGAGAAGCCCGGGACGACGCCGCCGATGAGCGCGAGCCGGTCGACGCGCGCCGGGCGCGTCAGCGCGTAGGTGACCGCGACGGCGGCGCCGAGCGAGTGGCCCACCAGCGAGGCCTGCCCGACGCCGAGCACCTCGACGAAGCCGTGCAGCGCGCGGGCGAAGTCGGCGAGGCGGTAGTGCGTGCGCGGCTTCGCCGACGTCCCGAAGCCGGGGAGGTCGAGGGCGTAGACCGTCGCGCGGCGGGCGAGCGGCGCGAGGTTGTGCCGCCACGATTCGGCGAACCCGCCGAGTCCGTGCAGGAGCACGACGGCAGGGCCGCGTCCCTCGACGACGTAGTGGAGACCGAGCCCGTCGACCTCGCCGCCGCGCAGCCGGATCTCTGGCATGAGGCTACGATTCTACCAGACCGTCTTGGCCCAGACGCCGGCTCAGGGCGCGCCGGAACGGGAAGAGGCTGAAGACGCCGCCCGTGTGGACGAAGCAGACGCGGGCGCCGAGGGCGCGCGGCTCGCGACGGAGCCGGT
>DATFVL010000099.1 GCA_035260325.1 Candidatus Methylomirabilota bacterium
GTCCTTGTCGCTGTTGCCGTGGCTCGTGTCCACCATGAGCCGCGCGGGGAGCTTCGCGTCGCGGAGCGCGGCGAGCGCCTTCTGCACGTGGATCGCGTCGTAGTTCGGGCCGTCCGCGCCGCCGCGTAAGATCACGTGGCAGTCGGGGTTGCCGCGTGTCGAGACGATGCCGGCGAGCCCCTGCTCGGTGACGCCGAGGAAGCGGTGGTGGTGCGCGGCGGCGCGCACGGCGTCGATCGCGATCTGCACGCCGCCGTCGGTGCCGTTCTTGAAGCCGACCGGCATCGAGAGGCCCGAGGCGAGCTCGCGGTGGACCTGGCTCTCCGTCGTGCGCGCGCCGATCGCGCCCCACGCGACGAGGTCCGAGGTGAACTGCGGCGTGATCGGGTCGAGGAACTCGCAGCCCGACGGGAGGCCCAGCTCGACGAGGTCGAGCAGCAGCCGTCGCGCCAGCCGGAGCCCCTCGTTGATCGCGAAGGAGCCGTCGAGGTGCGGGTCGTTGATGAGCCCCTTCCACCCGACGGTGGTCCGCGGCTTCTCGAAGTAGACGCGCATGACGATGCGGAGGTCCTCCGCCAGCTCGTCGGCCAGCGCCTCGAGGCGCCGGGCGTACTCGAGTGCCGCCACGGGGTCGTGAATCGAGCAGGGGCCGACGACGACGATGAGCCGGTCGTCCTCGCCGGCCAGGATCCGCGCGACCTCCCTGCGGGCGCGGCTCACGATCTGCGAGCCCCGGTTGCTGAGCGGCAGCTCCTCGAGGAGGATCGCCGGCGGCAGCAGCGGCCGGATCGACTCGACGTGGAGGTCCCGCGTTTTCATCGGACGCCTATTGTACTAAACCGTATGATGGGGTCATGATCACCAAATTCGCCACGGTCTACGCCGGCCACGTGGACCTGCCCGACATGGGGCAGGGGGCCACGCCGGCCAACGAGCGGCGCTTCCCGAACGAGCACCTGGCGACGGTCTTCGAGAAGACCGATGCCGTCGCGCGGACGATGGACGAGCTCGGCTATCACGCGATCTGGCTCGCCGAGCACCACTTCCAGCACGAGGGCTACGAGTGCCTGCCGAACATCCTGATGACGGCGGTGCACCTGGCCCACGTGACACCGCGGATCCGCATCGGCTGCGCGTTCAACATCGCCCCCATGTGGCACCCGCTGCGCCTCGCCGAGGACTTCGCCACCGCCGACATCCTCACGCGCGGCCGGGTGATCTTCGGCGTCGGCCGCGGCTACCACACGCGCGAGGTCGAGACCTTCGGCGCGCCGATGCTCGACGCCGAGGCCAACCGCGAGCTGTTCGAGGAGCAGGTGGAGATCGTCCTCAAGGCGTTCAGCGCGGAATCGTTCTCGCACCACGGCAAGCACTACACGCTGCCCCCGGCCGTCCCGTACCGCGGCTACGAGCTGCGCGAGCTCACGCTGGTCCCACGCCCCGTCCACCGGCCCGTGGAGTGCTGGCAGCCCATCGTGAGCGCGAGCCCGCGCGGGCTCGACTTCATGGTGCGCCACGGCATCAAGGGCGTCATCGGCGGCGGCGCGGCGACCATGGCCGAGGGCCCGCTCCACGCCTACCGCGAGGCCGCGGCCCGCGCCGGGCGGAGCCTCGCCCTCGGCGAGGACCTCTGCCTCGGCATCTTCTTCCACCTCGCCGAGACGCGCGAGAAGGCCGTCCGCGAGATCACGCCCTTCTACGAGGAGCACGTGAAGATGTTCGCGCCGCTCGGCTTCGTGCCCGGCATCACGCGCGCGCAGGTGGACGCGGCCGCCCGTCGCGGCGGCTGGGGTGTCGCCGGCGTGCCGAGCGTGGAGCACTACATGAAGACCGGCGCGTGGTTCGCGGGCCCGCCCGAGGAGCTGGTCGCCTACCTGAAGGACCTCGAGTCGCGCTTCCCCGGCCTGCAGCACGTCAACATGAGCATCAGCATGGGTACGCCGAAGGCCGTCATGCTCGAGCAGCTGCGCTGGTTCGCCAAGGAGGTCATGCCCAGGTTCACGGGGGCGTGACGCCGCCGCTGTCCGCCAGGGGCACGAGGGCGTAGAACCGCGGCTCCGCCCCGACGACGCGCGTGATGTGCCCCTGGCCGGTCAGGTCCTCGGCCAGCACCACGTCTCCCGGCCCGAGCCGCACCACGGTGCCGTCGCCCACCTCGATCTCCGCGCTCCCCGAGAGCGAGATCGAGTATTGCCGTCTCGGGGCGCGGTGCCAGTCCAGCACGTAGCCCGGCGGCGAGACGCGAAAGGTGATCCCCGCCGCGGACTGCGTCGGGGTGCTCTCGCCGTGCGCGCCCTCGGTGTCCGTGAAGGGCTTCATCGCCAGCGGCAGCTCGGCGATGTGTGACCGTCCGTCCGAGCCGCTGTAGACGCGCCAGATCTTCGGCATGCTCGTGCTCTCCTTCGCGTCGCGAGCCTAGCGCGGGGGCGCCTGGATCGCGACGCCGCGCTCAAGAAGCCGACGGACCTCGGGCTCCGTGTAGCCGAGCGCCCGCAGCACCTCGACGGTGTGCTCGCCGAGCTCGGGCGGGGCCGTGGGCGGCGTCTTCGCGATGCCCGCGACGCTGATCGGGCTGTCCACCGTCGGGAGGCGGCCGAGGCGCGGGTGGTCGAGCTCCGGCAGGAGACCGTTCGCGCGGAGCTGCGGATCGCTCGCGACCTCGGCGTAGGTCGGGATGATCGCGAACGGGAGGTCGTGCGCCTCGAGCCGCGCCCGCCAGTGCGCCGCGTCCGCCGACGCGAAGATCGCGTCGAGGCTCGCGATCAGCTCCCGGGCGTGGGCGCGGCGCGCCGCGGAGTCGGCGAAGCGTGGATCCGTCATGAAGTCGGGACGCTCGACGGCCCGGCAGAAGCGCGGCCAGAGCTTCTCCGGATTGACGAGGGCGAGCTTCAGCATCCTGCTGTCGCGCGTCCGGTAATAGACGGCGCCGAAGCTCCGCGCCTGCGCGCGCGGGAGCTTGGGCGGGAACGTGGCGCCGCAGAGCTCGGCCTGGATGTTCCAGGCGTTCGCCCACGCGCCCGCGGCGAGGAGCGACGTGCCGACCTTGAGGCCGCGGCCGGTGCGCTCGCGGGCGAAGAGGGCGAGCGTGACGGCGCCGAAGAGCGCGAGCGCGGTCGGGTGATCGCCCGCGCCGCCGGCGAGCTGGCCGAGCGTGCCCTCGGGCGTGAGCAGGCTGGTCTCGAGCCCGGAGCGCGCCCAGTAAACGACCGTGTCGTAGCCGGGCTTGTCCGCCTCCGGCCCCGACTCGCCGAATCCCGACCCGTTCGCGTACACGAGGCGCGGGTTGAGGGGCGCCAGATCCTCCCAGCGGAGCTTCAGCTTCTCGAGCGCGGCGCGGCGGAAGTTCGTCAGGAAGACGTCGGCGGTGCCGGCGAGCCGATGGAGGGCGGCGACGCCGTCGGCGTCCCTCAGGTCGAGCGCGACGCCCTTCTTCGAGCGGTTGTCCACGAGGAAGCAGTAGGGCGTCTCGGAGTCGGGCAGCGTGGGGAGCTCGTGCATGCGCCGGTTGTAGTCGCCCTCCGGCGGCTCGACCTTGATGACCTCGGCGCCGAAGTCGGCGAGCATCGCGGCGGCGGAGGGGACCAGCACCATCGAGGCCGCCTCCACCACGCGGATGCCGTCGAGCAGCCCCCGGGTCATGGGCGCGATGCGAGCGCGAGGGTCATGGGCGCGATGGTAACAGAGCTAGCGGCAGCTCACGAACTCGATCCCGCCGACCCGGCGGCGCGGGCAGTCGACGGGCGGGCGCAGCGGCTCGCCGACGACCGCCGCACCGCCCGGCGCCTCGCCCGCCGGGCCGAGCCGGAGCTTTCGGAGCAGCAGCTCGAGCCGCGCCGCCTCGAGCTCGGCGTGCGCGGCCTCGAGCTCCACGACACGGCTCGAGAGCGCCAGGTAACGCTGGAACAGGGTGAGCTCGCCGAGCGTCAGCGACCAGAGGCCGCGCACGAGCGTCTGGGCGTCGTCGGGCTCGTCGCCCGCGGCGACGCGCGCGGCGAGCGTCGCGAGCCTGGCGTCGAGGCCGGCGAAGCTCGCCTCCGCGGCGAGCGCCTTGAAGTCGTCGAGCGCCTGTCGCACCTCGGCGACGAAGCGCCCGCGTCGCTCGGCGTAGGCGTCCACGTCGGTGCGCCACCGCTCACCGGGGGAGGGCGTCGGCCGCGCCGGCGTCGCGCAGCCCGCGAGGGTCCACAGGAGCAGCACCAGCACGACCTCCGTCGCGCGCATCATCGCCGGATGTTAGCCGAGAACCCTCGCGCGCGATGGTACACTCGCCCGGTGAGCCTCGAGTATCCGTGGGCGCAACCGCCGGCGCCGGGCGAGGTCATCGCGGTGGCGCCGGGCATCGCGTGGCTCCGCATGCCGCTCCCGTTCCGGCTGAACCACATCAACCTCTGGCTCCTCGACGACGGGCGCGGCGTGACCGCCATCGACACCGGCGTCGGGCTCGAGGACACGCGCGCACTCTGGGAGCGCCTGTTCGCCGGGCCGCTCGCCGGCCGGCCGCTCACGCGCGTCGTCGCCACGCACTTCCATCCCGACCACATGGGCAACGCGGGCTGGCTCACGGAGCGCGCGCAGACCGATTTATGGTGCACGCAGGGCGAGTGGCTCTACGCGCAGTACGCGCGGCGCGCGCGCGACGCGGCCGACGCCGAGCGGTACGTCGAGCACTACCGGCGCCAGGGATGCGGCGCGGAGGCGCTGGCGCTGATCGCGCAGCGGGGCAACCCGTACCCGACGCTCGTGCCCACGGTCGCGCCGGCCTTCCGGCGCATCCGCGACGGCGATGCGCTCGAGATCGGCGGGCGCCGCTGGGAGGTGCTCACGGTCCTGGGCCACGCGCCCGAGCACGCGTGCCTCTGGTGCCGCGAGCTCGGCGTGCTGATCTCGGGCGACCAGGTGCTCCCCAAGATCACGACGAACGTGAGCGTGTGGCCCGAGCAGCCCGCGGCCAACCCGCTCCGCCTCTACCTCGACTCCCTCGAGCGCTTCCGGCCGATGCCGCCGGAGACGCTCGTGCTGCCCTCCCACGGGCTCCCGTTCCGCGGCCTGCACGCGCGGCTCGGCGCGCTGCGCGACCATCACGACGCGCGCCTCGCCGAGGCGCTCGACGCGATCGTCGAGCCGCGCACCGCCGCCGAGGTCGTGCCGACGCTCTTCCGGCGCGAGCTCGACGTGCACCAGCTCGGCTTCGCGCTCGGCGAGTCGCTCGCGCACCTGCGCCTGCTCGAGTCGGACGGCCGCGCCGTGCGCGTCGTCGGGAAGGACGGCGTCCACCGCTTCCGGAAGGCGTGACCGCCGTGGCGGGCCTCGCGGCGGTCGTGTTCGACATCGGCGGCGTGCTGCTCGACTGGGATCCGCGCCATCTGTACAGCAAGCTCATACCCGACCCCGCTGAGCTGGCCGACTTCCTCGGCCGGATCTGT
>DATFVL010000100.1 GCA_035260325.1 Candidatus Methylomirabilota bacterium
ACGGACCCCACCAGAACGAGGGTCCGACGCCGACAAAGACCCGGGTCCGAACACCGGGATGCCCGTGCCACGCGAGGCTGGGCGCCGCAGGAATCAGGAGCAACGCAAGCGCCAGCAGCGAAACCACCGCTGACTTCCTCATTCGTCACCTCGGCACATATTGGACGAAGGAACCCCCGACAAACTTCAGCCTCTCACTCTCCCTCAGTCCGACGAACGACCGTATCCGGGCGTTTACGCCTGTCGGCGGGGCATCATCGACAGGCCCCCCGGGGGAGCGCCGGGTCGACGGGCAACGGGGCCCCCCGGGGGGACAGCGAAAGGGAGGATAGGGATCCGGAGGGAAGGGTCTAGGCGGACCGACGGCGCCGGCCGTCGTGGAGGAGCTGGGGGACGCGGTGCAGTCGCGCCCGCGAGGACGCCCGACGGAGACGCCAGAATCCCAGCTCGCGGCGGATGAGGGCGATGAGCGGGGACTTCCGTCCGGCCCGAGGCGCTCTCTGGTGGAGGTCCAAGACGTAGACGGCTTTCATGGCCAGCCCCTCCACGCGCAAGTGTCGGCCCCGCCGGGTGCCCCAGGAATCAGGTGTTCACCGGCATCGGGAGCGGAGAAGACCGGATGGCTCCGGGAGCGGGACGTCTCGCCCTACGGGCGAGCGCTCGCCTTCTCGAAAAATCTCGTCGCCACCGCCACATGCATCGCGATCCCCGTGGCCAGGGCCGACTCGTTCACGAGCATCCGGTTCGAGTGATTCGGGTACGCCGGGCCGCTGTCCGGGCGGGTACCGAGATTCGCTATCGCCCCCGGCACGCGCTGGAGCACGTACGAGAAGTCCTCGCTGCCCATGATGGGGTGGCTCATCGCGTGCACGCGCTCGGGACCGAGCAGCTCGCGTGCCGTGTCGAGCACGAACCCGGCGAAGCCCGGGTCGTTCACGGTGACGGGGTAGCCGCGGATGAGCTCGACGCTCACCTCCGCGCCGTGGGCCGCGGCGACGCCCTCGGCGACGCGACGCACGCCGTCGAGCACGCGCTCGCGCGTCCCTTCCGAGACGGTGCGGACCGTGCCGAGCAGGCTCGCCGTCTCGGGGATGACGTTGCGCGTGGTGCCCGCCTCGATCTTGGCGATGGTGAGGACCGCGGGATCGAAGACGTTGAGCCGGCGCGTGACCAGGGTCTGGAAGGCCTGGACGATCTCGCACGCGACCGGGATCGGGTCGAGGCAGTCGTGCGGCGCCGAGGCGTGCCCGCCCTTGCCGCGCACGACGACGTGGATCGTGTCGCCGGACGCCATCGCCGGCCCCGGTCGCGTCGCGACGACACCGGCCGCGTGGCGGTGCGCGACGTGCAGCGCGAACGCGCCGGACGGCGCCTGCGCTCCGTCGAGCAACCCTTCCTCGAGCATCACGCGGGCGCCGTGATAACCCTCCTCGCCCGGCTGGAACATGAACAGCACCGAGCCCGCGAGCGTGTCGCGGTGTCTGGTGAGAACGCGCGCGGCGCCGACGAGCATCGCGACGTGGGCGTCGTGCCCGCACGCGTGCATGGCGCCCTCCACCTCGGAGGCGAACGGCAGACCGGTGTCCTCGCGCATCGGCAGCGCGTCCATGTCGGCGCGCAGGAGAATGGTCGGTCCCGGCCTGGCGCCGCCGAGCCTGGCCACGACCGACGTCGTGCGCTGCCCCGTCCGCACCTCGAGCCCGAGCCCGTCGAGGGCCTCGAGCACCGTCGCCTGGGTGCGGGGCAGCGTGAGCCCGATCTCCGGGTGCCGGTGGATGCGCCGGCGGAGCTCGATCGTGTCCTCGAGGAGGGTCTGCGCCTCGCTCAGGATCTCGGCGGGTTTCATCGAGCGGGATTATAAAGCGTGAGTACACTCACCGGGATGAAACGGCGGTGGCTCGGCCTCCTCGTCGTAGGCCTCGCCTTCCTCCTCGGAGGCTGCGGCGCGGCGCCACCACGGCTGACGCCGCCGGCACGACCGGTGCCGGATCTCCGAGGCACCTGGACGGGGACCTGGGGCGGGACTCCCCTGACCCTCGTCGTCCTCGAGCAGACGGATGACGCGGCATCGGACGGCGTCACCCTCGGCCCGTGGATGCTGCTCGGCGAGCGGCTGCCCGGGCTGTCCGGCGTCCTGACCTTCACGGTCAAGGGCGAGCCGGTGTCGGTCAATTTCAGGGCGCGGCTCGGGGACTCGAACGGCACGCTCACGCTCGTCCTGGATTCGCTGACGACGAACGGGGAGCAAATCACGCTGACCCAGGTGGACGAGCACCGCATGACGGGCGAAGGAACATCGCGCGCGAGCTGGGAACCGCAGGGGCGCATCGAGCTCGTGCGCCGGGGCGCCGAGCGCCCCGGCGGCGAGCGCCGCTGAGCGCGTTTCAGCGCATGATGCTCTCGGCCTCGATAATGGTGTAATCCCAGACCGTTACGACGTAGTGGTCGGCCGCAGGGAGGTGCGGGACGTTGAAGTACACCCGCCCGAAACCGGCGACGCCACCGGGGATCCATGCGATTCGCTGCCCGACGACGGCCCCGGATTGGTCGAGTGCGCGGCCGAGCACGCGGAACGGCTCCGCATGCTGCCCGTACCGGCTCACGACGTACCCTTGGAGGCGCCGCATCCCGCCCGGCTCGGGCGCCACGCTCCACTCGACCGAGAACTTGTTTTCCCACCCGCCCATGAGGGTCGTCTTCGACGCAGGGATGCCCTCCGCGCCGGTCCCGAGAGTCGCGGTTCCGCAGGCGAGGACGAGGAACGGGAGTCCCAGGCTCGCGAGGGCGGCGGCAAGCTTCCTCATGGTGGTCATGACGTGGGCGCCTCCTCTGCTAAACGATAACATCGACCGCCACTTGCCGGTTCCTTCCTATATCCTTGGGAGCCGCGGGTCTCGTGCGCCACTAGATAGACGAGGGGGTCGGCTCATGGCTTACACGCTCGAACGGTTTTCCGGCGCCTGCCGCCGCATCCTCACGGACGATCCCGGTCCGGAGGGCCGCAAGAAGGTGTGCGCGCTCGTCCAGGAGGTCCTGAGCGACGACGCGTTTCTCGCGAAGCATCTCGGCGACGACGTGCCGGAGCGCAAGATCCTGTTCGAGGACCCGGCGCTCGGCTTCTGCATCCTCGCCCACCTCTACGGCGACGCCCGGGAGAGCCAGCCGCACGATCACGGTCCATCCTGGGCGATCTACGGCCAGGCTCGGGGAGAGACCGTGATGAGCGACTGGACGGTCGTGGAGCCCGCCTCCGAGGGCAAGCCCGGCAAGGTCCGCCGCCTGCGGAGCTACTCGCTCAAGCCGGGCATGGCGCACGTCTACAACGAGGGCGACGTGCACTCCCCGCGGCGCGACGGCCCGACGTGCCTGATCCGTATCGAGGGCACGAACATGGACAAGGTGCGGCGCCTCTCCTACCAGGCGGTGTGACCCGCCGGCTCAGCGCGCGACGCGCACCGTGAAGCGGCGCCCCTGCTCGCTCAGCTCGACACCGTCCTCGCGAATCTCCTCGACGCGCAGCCGGCCGTCGATCGTGTCGCCCTCCACGTATTTGCGCCCGCCGACGAAGATCATGCGGCGCTCCGGCGCGTCGGAGTAGATCAGCGCCTCGATCCTCACTTCCGCCGGCGCCGGGGCCGCGGGCGGCCCGGGCGGTGCCGCGGGTGGAGTCTTCGCCGGCTCCGGCACTCCCCGGGCCGTCGGCGCGGGCCGTCGAGGCACCGCGGGCGCGGCCGACCGAGGCGGCGGCGCGGTACCCGACAGCCGATTCGGCTTGATGGGCGGGGGCTCGACCGCCGTCCGCTTCGGCTCCGCCACAACCGCCGCGGGAGTGACGACCGCGTCCCGCTCGCCGCGTGCCGTCTTCCCGACCTGCACGTCCGCCACAGGCGCGGCGGGCGGACTCGGCGGGGCCGCGACCGGCGCAGGGCGCAGCCAGATCACGAGCAGCGCGGACAACAAGATCGCGTTCAGCAGCAGGGCGGCGAGCAGTCGCCCCGGCGAGCGCGCCCACGCCGATCGCGGCGCCGGCGCGGGGCTGAGCAGCCGCTGCAGCATCGGCGCCTGCCGGTCCCGCTGCTTCGCGACCTTCCTGAGGGCGTCGAGGATGTAGGACACGGCTACGGCCGGGCCTTGAGCCAGGGCGCCGCGGAGCCCGGCATCGCCGTGGCGAGGCGCACGAGCGTCTCCTCGCCCGCGATCCCGTCGGGCGTCAGCGACTCGACCTCCTGGAAGGCGGCGACGCGACGCTTCAGGTCCTCGTCGTAGACCGGGCTCGCGTCTCGCGACGCAGGCTGACCGTCGAGGTCGCTGAGCCGCTGGCGGAGCCAGAGGACGTCCTTGCCGCGCATCCCGGGCTTGAGCGGGAGCGGGCCCGCAACCGGCGGCTTCCAGAGCACCACGAACGGACCGTCCCAGAAGCGCTCGATCTCCGCGGTCGGCACCACGACCCGGCGCTCACCGAGCTGGAGCGTCGCCTCCTGGCCATCCAGCGCCGTCAGGACCACGTAGCGCTTCTCGCCTCCGGACGTGACGAGGCGGAGGATCGCGGGGAGATTGAAGCGGCGCAGGACCGTCCACGTGCCCGTGCGGAGCAGGCAACGCAGACCGGCGCGCCGCGCGTACTCGCAGCCGAGGTCGGGCGCGGTCGGCGGGGCGTCGAGGCGCCAGCGCGCGTAAAGCTGCGTGAAGGCGCTCCGTTCGTCAGCGATCACCGACGAATCCTGAAGCATTTCGGCGAGCGTCGGCTCGCGATGCGGCGGCTCGGCCGCGGTCGCCATGACGACGGGTGGCGCCGGCGGCGGAGACGGCGGCGTAGCCGCCCGTCCGGGCAGCACGGTGACGAGGTCGCGGAGCCACGCCGGATCGAGCAGCACGAGCGCGCCGCCCGCGCCGACGATCAGCGCCGCCGCCGTCGTCACGGCCAGCCACGGCCGGACCCGCGGCGGCCGGCCGAGCACTTCCCCGCCCGCCCGGCGCACGATCGCCGCCGTGACGCGCGTCTGCCCGGTCGCGTACGCGCCGAGCAGCGCGCGATCGCAGATGGTGTTGAGGAGCCGCGGCACGCCGCGCGCGATCCGATGCGCGGCGCGCAGGGCCCGCGCGGCGAAGATCGACCGCTGCTGGCCCGCGACCTCCATCCGGTGCTGCACGTAGGCGCGCGTCTCCTCCGCGGTGAGGGGCCGCAGATGATAGCGCGCGGTCACGCGTTGCGCCAGCTGGCGGAGCTCCGGCCGCGCCAGGAGCTCCGCGAGCTCCGGCTGGCCGATCAGGATGACCTGGAGCAGCTTCTCGCGCGTCGTCTCCAGATTGGTCAGCAGCCGGATCTCTTCGAGCACCTCGGGCGCCAGGTTCTGGGCCTCGTCGATGATCAGCACGGTCCGGTGGCGGCGGCCGTGGGCCTCGAGGAGGGCCTGCGACAGCGCGTCGACCAGGACCTTGAGGCTCGTCGTTCCCGCGGGATAGCTCACGCGGAACTCGTCGCACACGGCCGCGAGCAGCTCGACCGACGTGAGCCGGGGATTGAAGATCATCGCGACGTCGACGTCGGGCGGTACCTGCTCGAGCAGCGCGCGGCAGACCGTCGTTTTCCCGGTGCCGACCTCGCCCGTCAGGAGCACGAAGCTCCCGCCCTCACCGATCCCGTAGAGCAGGTGCGCGAGGGCCTCGCGGTGGGCGTCGCTCAGGTAGAAGTAGCGTGGGTCGGGCGCCAGGGAGAACGGCCGTTCGGCGAGCCCGAAGTATGAGGCGTACATGCGCGTCGCGTCGAGGCTAGAAAAACACGAAGACCTGTCGAACGCAACGCGCCACTGTCACGGTGATCGAGGCGCAGGCGGCCTGAGCGCGCGGACGACCGTATGACGCGCACGGCCCGGCGGGACGCTTCCGCCGGGCCGTGTGCCCGCGCTCGCCGGGCTGGATGAGTGGTGACCCCGGCGGGATTCGAACCCGCGTTTCAGGTCCCCCACGCGCTTTCTCTGCAACGACGGGCGGTTCGGCGATGTTGAGTCAACTCCGCTGGGTGGGGGATTAGAATCCCCGTGGTCGTTCGTGCGCAATAGGCGCGCCGAAGAG
>DATFVL010000101.1 GCA_035260325.1 Candidatus Methylomirabilota bacterium
CCGGGTGGTGCGGGCCACCGCCCTGGCGGTGAAGGAGAACGTCTACGTCGAGGCCGTGCAGGCGCTCGGCGCCTCACGGCACCGCATCGTGCTGCAGCACATCCTGCCCAACGTCATGGCGCCCTACATCATCATGGTGACCGCGCAGCTCGGGGGCGCGATCCTCGCCGAGGCCGCCCTGAGCTACCTCGGCCTGGGCACGGCCGAGCCGACGCCGTCGTGGGGGCTCATGCTCTCGGGCTCCGCGCCGTCGTACGCCGAGAAGGCGCCCTGGATCGCCCTGTTTCCCGGCATCGCGATCAGCCTCGGGGTGTTCGGCTTCAACCTCTTCGGGGATTCCTTGCGGGACGCGCTCGACCCGAAGTTACGGCGCGGCTGAGCGGAGGGACCACGCATGGCACGCGGCGCATATCGCATCTTCGATGCAGACACGCACATCATCGAGCCCGCGGAACCCGTCGAGGAATATCTCTCGGCCGCCGACCGCGCGAAGCTGGCGGCGCTCGGACCGCTGGTCAAGCGCTCGCCGGCCAAGGCGGGCATGTCCCGGTACGTGGTGGGCAAGCGCCCCCAGCTGAACCGCCGCCTCGGCTCCCGCGACCGAGTGGACCCGCCGGCCTCGGTCACCCGCGGCCTGAAGGACGGCGGCACCCCCTGGGACGTGCGCTGGCAAGGCCCGCCGTTCCCGACCGACCGCGTGAGCTTCGATCCGCACGCGCGGGTCAAGGACATGGACATCGAGGGCGTGGACGTGAACATGATCCTGCCCTCCGGCGGCGTGCCCGCGTTCTGCGGCCTGGAGGACGTCGCCCTGGAGCAGGCCATGTACCAGGCCTATCACCGGTTCCTCCAGGACTATTGCGCGCCCTATCCCGAGCGGCTGACCAGCGTCATCCTCGTCTCGGCCCGTGACGTCGCCGCCTCGGTCGCCGAGATCCGCCGCTGCGGGAGCGCGGCCTGGCCGGTCGGCATCTTCCCCATCTGTCCGCCGGAGCTGTCGCTCGACGATCCGGCGTGGGAGCCCATCTGGGCGGCGGCGCAAGACCACGACCTGACCGTCGTCATCCACTCCTTCACGATGACGGTCCCGTACCCGCCCGGCACCTGGGACACCTGGGACAACGTCTTTCTGCAGCGCGCGGCGGGTCACGTGTGGAACGCCCAGCGCAACATGGCGGCGCTGATCGGCGCCGGCGTGCTGGACCGCTACCCGCAGCTCCGCCTGACCTCGCTCGAGTGCGGCCACGGCTGGCTGGCCTTCTGGGCCGCGCGTCTCGACGAGCTGGCGGAAATGAGCCGGCACGCGCTGCCGCCACTCAAGCACCGGCCGAGCGAGTACATCCGCGGGCCGCAGTACTTCCAGAGCATCCAGCTCCACGAGGGCGAGCAGTCGCTGCGGCACGCGATCGAGGCGCTGGGCGAAGACACCTTGATGTTCGCGACGGACTATCCGCACTCGGAGAGCTGGTTCCCGAAGTCGGTGGACGCGGTCCTCGGCTGGACCTCGATCTCCGAGACGGCGAGACGGAAGCTCCTCTGGGAGAACGCCCTGCGCTGCTACCGCCGCTACGGGGTCCGCGCGCTCAGGAGCTAGACGCGATCGAAAGGACCGACGCGCCGGTCAAGCTCCTCCGCGTGCACCTTCCCGACCTCGGCGCCGCGTGGGGCGTCGTCGAGGGGACCGACGTCAGCGTGATCGCGACCGACGGCGGCACGGGCGGCGCGTTCCTCGCGTCGCTCCTCCAGCTGCCGAGCCCGGCGCGGGCCCTCAGGCGCGGCCGGGCCGGCGCCCCGCTCGCGTCCGTGCCCCTCGCGTCGCTTCTCGGCGCCCCGCCCGACCCCGCGCGGCCGCACCTCCTGGCCCCGCTCGACCACCAGGAGGTCTGGGCGGCCGGCGTCACCTACGAGCGGAGCCGGGTCGCCCGCATGGACGAGACGAAAGGCGCCGAGCGCTTCTACGATCTCGTCTACGAGGCCGAGCGGCCCGAGCTGTTCCTCAAGGCGACGCCGTCGCGGGTCGCGGGGCCGAACGCCCCGGTGCGGATCCGCGCGGACGCCGCCTGGAACGTCCCCGAGCCCGAGGTCGCCGTGCTGTTCTCGCCGCGGCTCGAGGTGGTCGGGTACACGATCGGCAACGACATGAGCTCGCGGGACATCGAGGGCGAGAACCCGCTCTATCTGCCGCAGGCGAAGGTCTATCGCGAGTGCTGCGCGCTCGGGCCGGTGATCTGGCTCGACGAGGACCCGCCCGAGCACCGCGCCCTCAAGATCACGATGCTCATCGAGCGGCGCGGCGCCGTCGCGTTCGCCGGCGAGACCTCGACGGCATCCATGAAGCGCCGCTTCGCCGAGCTGGGCCGCTGGCTCGGGCGCGACAACGTGTTCGCGAGCGGCGTGTTCCTCCTGACCGGGACGGGCCTGGTCCCGCCGAACGACTTCACCCTCAAGGCCGGGGACATCGTCCGGATCACGGTCCCGGAGATCGGCACGCTCGCGAACCCCGTGGTGCAGGGGCGTGGCTGACCGGCGGCCGAGGTTCGGGCTCACGCCGCGCGAGTGGCGCGCCTTCCGCGCGCTCCGGACACCCGTCGGCGTGCAGCGCGCGCTCGACGCCATGCGCTACCACCACGCGGACACCTCTTGGTCGCCGCGGCACGTGCTGCGCACGCGCACCGCGCATTGCCTCGAGGGCGCCATCTTCGCCGCCGCGGCGCTCCGGGTGCTGGGCTTCCCGCCGCTCCTCCTCGACATGGAGGCCGAGCAGGACACCGACCACGTGGTCGCGATCTTCAAGCTGCGCGGGCACTGGGGGGCGATCGCCAAGTCGAACTACTCCGGCCTCCGGTACCGCGAGCCCGTCCACCGGACGCTGCGTGAGCTCGTGATGAGCTACTTCGACGACTACTGGAACCTGCGCGGCGAGCGGACCATGCGCCGCCACTCGCGTCCGGTCAACCTGGCGCGGTTCGACCGGGCGCATCCCGACTGGATGACGACGGAGGGCGACATCTGGTTCATCGCCGAGCATCTCTGCGACATCCCGCACACCCGGCTCTTTCCGCCCGCCGTCGCGCGCCATCTGACCCGGGCGGACCGGCGCTTGTTCGCGGCGGGCCTCGTGGGACGCAGCACTCCCCCATTGCGTTAGCGAAAGCAATCAGCTATAACGGCGCGCAGTGAGCCGCCGCCTGCTTGCGCCCGCTGCGCTGTTGGTCCTCGCCCTCTCGGTCGGCCGGGTGGCGCCGGCCGCCGCCCAGACCTCCGAGGCCGACGTTTACGTCGCCCAGGCCATCCTCGAGATCGACGAGAAGAAGTACGACGAGGCTCTGGCGAACCTCAAGAAGGCGCTCCAGATCAACCCGGACCACACCGAGGCGCTCTACTACACCGGCGTCGTCTACTCCGCCCAGCGGAAGCCCGCCGAGGCCGTCCCGTTCCTCGAGAAGGCGCGCGCGAAGGCGCCCGGGGACCCGGCGATCGCCTTCCAGCTCGGCCTCGCGTACTTCGCCCAGCAGGAGTACGAGCGCGCCCAGCCGCTCTTCGAGGAGGTGTTCAAGACCCACCCCGACCTCGACGGCCTCGGCTACTACACGGGCTTCCTTCGCTACCGGAACAAGGACTACCGGGGCGCGCTCGCCGCGTTCCGCGCGGGGCGCTCGAGCGACGTCGAGATCCAGCAGCTCACGCGCTTCTACTCAGGCCTGGCCTTGGGCGTGCTCGGCATGTCGGAGCAGGCCGCGGCCGAGGTGGAGCAGGCGCTGCGGCTGGCGCCGGGCACCCCGCTCATCGGGCCGGCCGAACGGCTGCGCGACACGATCGTCGCCGCGCGCCAGGCCGAGCGACGGCTGTCCGTCGAGGTGCGCGTCGGCGCCACCTACGACGACAACGTGGACGTGCGCCCGACCGTGAACAACCGCGAGCCCCAGGTGGCCGAGCTGCGGAGCCACCGCCACGAGTCGTTCGGCGAGCTCTTCGGCGCGCGGGCCGATTACGTCTGGTGGAAGACGGACGAGTGGCAGTCGACGATCGGCTACTCGTTCTTCACCGTCTACGACAACGACGTGCCGAAGTTCGGCGTCATCAGCCACGTGGGGAGCCTCGGGGTGTCGCACCGCGTGTCGTTCGGGGAGCTTCCGGGCCTGCTCAGCGCGCAGTATGCCTGGGACACGCTGGCCCTCAAGGGCAAGGAGTTCCTCACGCGCAACACCCTGACCGTCAGCGCGGCGGTCGTCGAGAGCGAGATGCACCTGACGCAGATCTTCGGCCGCTACCAGAACAAGGACTTCCAGAAGGAGACCAACCCGCGGCCCATCCGGCAGGAGGACCGCAGCGCCGACAACTGGATGTTCGGGTTCCTCCACTTCGAGCGGTTCGCGCAGGACAAGCACTTCGTGAAGGCGGGCTATCAGCTCGACTACGACAACACCGGGGGCGCCGACTACGAGTACGTCGGCCACCGCTTCAGCCTGGGCGGCCAGTACACGCTGCCATGGCGGGGCATCCGGCTGAAGTACGACTTCGACGCGCACCTCAGGGCGTACACCAACGTGAACGCACTCTTCCCGACGTACGCCCCGAACAGGAAGCAGCGGGAGGACGAGGAGCTCGTGAACGTGCTACGCGCCGAGATCCCGCTGCCCCGGAACCTGACCCTCGCGGCCGAGTATCAGAACACGCGGGTCCACTCGAACCTCGAGGTCTTCGACTTCGCCCGGAACGTCTTCTCGGTCGTGCTCTCCTGGTCGTACTGAGCCGCAGGCTCGGTTAGTTTCCGACCTTCACCTTGCTGCCGCTGCCCTGGATCGCCACGAGACTGCCCGTGAGGCTCGCGAGCGGCGTGGTCGGCGTCAGCGTCACGCCGTTGATCTTGATCGTTCCCGCCGAGCCGAGGCGTGCCAGCGCGTTCGGGCTGGTGACGCGGAGGCTGTCCGCGAGCCCGTAGACCGGGATGCCACCGATGATCGCGGTGGGCGCGAAGCTGTTGGTGACGTTGAGGAGGTTGCCGTTCCCGCTGAAGCTCACCAGGGACTTGCCGATGCGGACGTTGGAGCCGCCGGTGATGTTCAGGAGGAGGCCGTTGAGGATGTTGACGATACTCCCACCGGAGAGGGAGAGGAGGCTGCCGGCGATGTTGAGCTGGCTGCCGCCCGCGACATTGACCAGGTTACCATTCGTCACGGTCAGCGAGGCGGCGTTCAGGTTGATCATCGCGATCGCATCGTTCGGGATCGAGACCTTCGCTTGGCCGACGAGGTCGACGGTGTGGGCGCCGGTGGTGAGCGACGCGCCGCTGATGAGGTTAAGGAGGGGCGCGGTGGCCTCGAGGAGCGCGGTGTCCACGCGGTAGGCGCTGCCGGCGACGTTGACGACGGCGCCGTTGGTGGCCTCGAACACGGGCGACTCTGCCCCCGGCTGGAGGGGCCGGTCGCTGCCGAGGGTGAGCCCGGTATCTCCGTCCAGCTGCGTGTTCCGGGGCCGCCCGACGAGATCGAAGAGGTGCCCGGCGCCACCGGTGCCGACGTTGAGCGTGCCACCGTTCATCGACACGAGCGGCTCCGCCACGCTCGTCTGGATGATCTCGCCACCGTTGTCGATGCGCGTGAGGCTGCCCGCCGCGCTCACGATGCTGTCGCTCATCCGGACGAAGTCGCCCGCGGTCGTGACCCTGCTCCCGCTCAGCCAGAGCAGCGGATCGCTGCCGGAGCCTGTGACTGTGTAGCCGGCGATCTGCAAAAAGCTGCCCGCCGACTCGAAATGCTCACCGGTGGAGCGGAAGAGAGGACCGCTGAGACTGAGGAGGACAGGCGGATCGTCGATGTACGTCTCGATGTTTTTGATGACGAGGAGCCGGTTGGCGTTGCTGAAACCGAGCTCACCGAAGATCCAGTCGGAATCCAGCAGTAACGTCAGGCGCCCGGCGCCGCGGACCAGATCGCCGCTGTCCCATACGGCGCCGACCGGTGTTCCGTTCGCGCTAGTCACGAGAACGTTAGCGCCCGAGATTCCCCCGATCCCTCCTGGCGCGAACGCTGTCCAGGTCGTGAGGACGTTGGGGGTCGTTGTGATACGACCCCTGGCCGATGAATTGAAGGAGTACGGCCCACTCGGCGAGCCGAAACCAGAGAGCGTGATCCCCGAGCCGCCGACAACCACCGATCGAAGAAACGGGACGAGGGAGTTGTTGAGCGCGTCGCAACACCCTAGTTGATGCTCGCCGGTGAGGTGGAGCCCGCGGCCGAGCGCGAGGAAGGCTGCAAGGCGCGTCTGCTCGTCCGCGGTCAATGCCGCGAACGCCGAGATATGCCAAATGGTCCCGAAGGACGAGAGGTTCATCGGCAGCGTCGACACGTTCATCGTGACCGTGTGCCCGAAGCCGGCGAGGTCTGACGAGAGCGTGCTGCCATTTGCGCGGTCACCGAACACGAGGATCCCGGTCGGTGTCCCGGCAGGCTTGAAGCCCCCTCCGCTGACCACGGCCCCAACGCCGCCGCCGAGATTCTGCGATCCGCCGGGGAGAAGAGGCGCCGTTGGCGTGATCTGCACCGGTGGGGGCGGGGGCGTGTCGCCGCCGCCGGCGACCTGCGGGAGCCCCGCGCCCTGGTTGAAGGTCACGACGGTCGTGCCGAATGCCTGCTCGTTCGAGCCCTGGCGGCCGGCGGCCATGTTCTGGCCCTGGAGCCCGAGCCCTGCCGCGCCCTGGTTGCTGAGCTGCTGGCTCATCACCGGAATGAAGGTCGGCAACTGGGTCCCGAGGCCGCTGGCGAAGTTGCCGGGGCCCATGTTGAGGACGGTGGTGCCGAAGGTCATGGTGCCGGTGCCGCCGTACCAGTAGCCGTTGGTCGTCACGCCGCCGGGGCCGCCCGGAGTGGCCTGGGCCGTGGCGCGGATGACCTCTATGATGAAGACGGTGCCGCGGACGGCGGCGACCGCGTTCGGCGTCTTGACCTCGATCTGCTCGCCGGGCTTCATGCGCTCGCGGGCGACGGCGACGGCGATCTTGCCGACGTCGAGATCGACCGTGGTCTTGCCGGGGACCTCGGTGATGGTGAGGGACGAGCGCTCGCGGACGGTGACGACGGCCTTGCCGCCGAGGAGCAGGCGGACAATGGAGCGGTCGAGGGTGACGATGCGGTCGTTCTGGAAAACGTCGTCCTTGAACTTGAGGGCGACGGGCTGGGGGGCGGCGCTGCGCGCGGCGGTGGCGGAGCCCTCGAGGTTGGTGACGATGCCGGCCCTGGTCTGGGCGACGGCCGCCGCGGGCCAGAGCGTGACGAGGAGTGCGAGCGCCACGACGAGACGAGCGAATCTCAGCATATATGCCCCCACATGAGCCCTACCGATCGAGCGGATCCAAGCACGACGGGCCGTGGCCCGCGACACCCTCGGTCAGGGGACCGATAGGTTCCGGCGACCTTACGCCGAAATTCCTCGGTATTCTCGGGGCAAGACTTCCCCCTGTCAACGTTCTTCCTGATGGCTTAGAGTGACGCCGATGGACGCATTCCGGAAACTTTGGGGCGGCGTCGGCGCCGCGGTCGTCACCGTCGCGCTCGTCTGGGCCGGGGTGCTCGAGCCGCTCGAGACCTGGTCGCTCGACCAGCTCTTCGCGTTCCGCGGCGCGCGCGCCCCCCGGGCGCCCGTCGTGATCGTCACGATCGACGAGTCGTCGAACGCCGAGCTGAACCTCCAGTGGCCGTTCCCGCGCGCGCTGCACGGCGAGCTCCTCGACCGGCTGAGCGCCGACCGCCCGCTGGCGATCGGCCTCGACATCATCTTCGACACGCCGTCGTCACGCGGCCCGAAGGACGACGCGGCGCTCGGCGCGGCGGTGGCGCGCGCCGGCAACGTCGTCCTCGGCGCGGCGCCCACGGAGGACGTGCAGGCGTTCTACACGCGCGTGGACCTGAACCCGCCGATCCCGGTCATCCGCGCGGGCGCCGCGGCGGTCGGTCCGGTGAACCTTTACAAGGACGGGGACAGCGTCGTGCGGCGGGCGCCCATGAGCCTCCGGGTAGGCCAGCAGACGATGCTCGGCTTCGACGCCGCGATCCACCAGGTGGCGAAGAAGGCGGGGCTCGCGGTGGCGCCGCTGCCCGAGGTGCCGATTTTCCTCGTCAACTTCCGCGGCGGCCCCAACACGTTCCCGTGGGTGCCGTACTACCGGGTCGTGCGCGGGGAGATGGATCCCGGGACGTTCCGCGGGAAGATCGTCCTCGTCGGCCCGACCAGCGAGGTCTTCCACGATCTCTTCCCCACGCCGTTCGCGCGGAGCGGCGAGATGCCGGGCGTCGAGATCCACGCGAACGCACTCGAGACGCTCGTCGCCGGGAACCCGATCCGCGAGATCCCGGCCTGGGTGAGCGCGGTCCTGGCCGTCGTCGCGGGCCTCGTCGGCTCCGCGCTCGTCGTGCGCCTGCGGGCCCTCCGCGCCCTCGGCACGGCCGTCCTCCTCTGGGTCGTGCTCACGCTCGGCGCCTTCGCGGGCTTTGCCCTCGCCGACGTCTGGATGCGCGGCATGGCCGGCACGGTCGCGCTCGTGCTCGGCTACGGCTCGACGGTGGTCGAGCACTTCGTGCGCGAGCAGCGGGAGAAGCGGCGCCTCTCGCGGTTCTTCTCCCCCGACGTCCTGCGCTCGGTCGTGCGGGGGAGCGACGAGAACGCGCTCGAGTCGAGCCGCCGCCTCGTCACCGTGCTCTTCTCGGACCTCCGCGGCTTCACGTCCATCTCCGAGAAGCTCCAGCCGGAGCAGGTCGCGGAGATGCTGCGCGAGTACCTGACCGAGATGACCCAGATCGTGTTCAAGCACGGCGGTACTGTGGACAAGTACATCGGCGACTGCGTGATGGCGCTCTACAACGTGCCGTTCGAGGACGCCGAGCACGCGGTGAAGGCCGTGCGGACCGGGCTCGAGTTCCAGGAGCGGACGCTCGCCGCCGCCGCGCGCTGGGAGGAGAAGTACGGCGTGACGATCCGGAACGGCGTGGGCATCAACACGGGCGAGGCGATTGTCGGCACGCTCGGCTCGCAGCAGCGCCTCGAGTACACGGCGATCGGCGACACCGTCAACCTCGCGGCGCGCCTCGAGTCCATCACGAAGGACTACCACGCGGCCATCATCATCAGCGAGTCCACGTACGAGTACGTGAAGGGCCAGTTCCCGACGCGCGGGCTCGGCGAGGTGACCGTCAAGGGCAAGAGCGTGCCGGTGAAGATCTACGCCGTGCTCCCACCGGACATCCGCAAGTACCCGCGCGCCGCTCTCGACGCCGGCGCCGTCCTCACCGACCCGGTCACCGGGCAGGTCCGCCGCGTGCGCACGCGCGACATCAGCGAGGGCGGGCTCGCCCTCACGGGCGTGCCGGCCGAGTGGACGACGGGCAGCAAGATCCAGATCCGGCTCGAGGGCGGCGACCTCCACAAGCCGATCATCGCCGAGGGCACCATTCTGTGGCATCGCGGCGAGGACGCTGGCGTCACCTTCACCCAGGTCGAGGCCGAGTCGGTCGCCGAGTACGTGTCGAGCCGCCAGGGCCACCGCGCGTGAGCGATGTGATGAGGTAGCGGAGCTTCTTCTGAAGGGAGGAACTCATGAAGCGTCTTGTCGGAGTCCTTTGTGTGATCGCGCTCCTCGGCGCCGTCGCGGCGCCCGCCGTCGCTCAGCAGCCTGCGCCTCCGCCGGCCATGCCAGGCGCCGGCCCACACGGACCCGGGCCCGGCGCGCAACCGCCGGGCGGATTGATGGGCGGCGGCATGGGCATGATGTGCCCGATGATGATGGGCATGATGGGCGGCGGGGGCATGATGGGCGGCCAGCAGGATCCGAAGCTCACGGGCCGCATGCTCCAGCTGCACGGCGAGATGATGAAGGCCATGGGCGACGTGCTCATGAAGCACGGCAAGGCCCTGGAGACCCAGCCGCCGAAGTGAACTTTTGATCGCCTCCCCGCGTTGGTACGCGGGGAGGCGCGTATGACAAGGTGTGTCCGAGCGGCGCTCGCGGTGCTGCTGCTGACGCTCACGACGACCGGGTGCGCGGCGACGGCCGCGGGCCCGCCGCCGACCCCGGAGCAGGAGTGCCAGCGGTCGGGCGGGACGTGGCGCGGCACCCGCTGCGACCAGTCGGGGGGCGGAGGCGGCGGCTACTGAGCGTCAGGCGCCGGTGGAGCCGAAGCCGCCGGCGCCGCGTTCGCTCGGCGGCAGCTCGTCCACCTCGACGAGCTCGGCGCGCTCGATCCGCTGGACCACGAGCTGAGCGATCCGCTCGCCGCGGAGGAGGGTCACCGTCGCCCCGGGGTCGTGGTTCACGAGCAGCACCTTGATCTCGCCGCGATAGCCCGCGTCTACGAGCCCCGGCGTGTTGACCAGCGAGACGCCGTGGCGGAGCGCCAGCCCCGAGCGCGGCACGACGAACCCGGCGCAGCCGGGCGGGAGCGCGACGGCGATCCCCGTGGCGACGAGCGCGCGGGCGCCGGGCGCGAGCGTCACGTCCTGCGCGGCGTGGAGGTCGAGGCCCGCGTCGCCCTCGCGCGCGTACGCGGGGATCGGCACGCCGGCGTCGAGCCGCTTCACGAGCACGCGCACTGGCTCTCGCGTCAACGCGC
The DNA here is from genome assembly GCA_035260325.1 of Candidatus Methylomirabilota bacterium. Classification (NCBI taxonomy): domain Bacteria; phylum Methylomirabilota (SeqCode); species Candidatus Methylomirabilota bacterium. The sequence goes on from DATFVL010000101.1 coordinate 10,602, forward strand.
CGAGGATCGGGCCGGGGCGCGGCGGCGTCAAGCGGTAAGATGCGGCCGTGAGCGACTCCGGCCCCGCGCTCGCGGGCGTCACCGTCCTCGACCTCGCCACGTTCCTCGCGGCGCCCGTCTGCGCGACGCTCCTCGGCGAGTTCGGCGCCGAGGTCATCAAGGTGGAGCAGCCGGGCGTCGGCGACGACCTGCGGCGGCTCGGCCGCGCCGCGCCGACGGGCGCCTCCTACTGGTGGCTCGTCGAGGCGCGCAACAAGAAGTCCATCACCTGCAACCTGCGCGACCCCGAGGGCCAGGCGCTCCTGAAGCGCCTCGTCGCCGGCGCCCACGTCGTGACCGAGAACTTCCGCCCGGGGACGCTCGAGCGCTGGAAGCTCGGCTGGGACGAGCTCTCCGCGGTGCGACCCTCGCTCGTCATGGTCCGCATCTCGGCCTTCGGCCAGACGGGGCCGCGGCGCGCGCGGCCGGGCTTCGGGCGCATCGCGGCCGCCGTCGGCGGCCTCGCGTATCTCTCCGGCTACCCCGACCGGCCGCCCGTCTCGCCGGGCACGCCGACCGTGCCGGACTACCTCGCGGGCGTCTTCGGCGCCGTCGGCGCGCTCGTGGCGCTGCGCCACGCCGAGCGCACGGGCGCGGGGCAGGTGGTGGACGTGGGCCTCTACGAGCCTGTGCTGCGTGTCCTCGACGACGCGATCGCGGTCTTCGGCGCGACGGGCCGCGTGCGGGAGCGGATCGGCTCGGGGACGGAGAGCGCGGTGCCCCACGACCACTACCAGAGCCGCGACGGGCGCTGGCTCGCGATCGCGTGCACCAACGACCGGATGTTCGAGCGCCTCGCCCAGGCGCTCGGCCGGCCCGAGCTCGCGGCCGATCCGCGCATGGCGACCACGCGCGCGCGACTCGAGCACCGCGGGCTCGTGGACGACCTGGTCGCCGCGTGGGTCGCCGAGCGCGACGCGGACGCCGCGCTCGCCGCGCTCGAGGCGGCGGAGGTGCCGTCGTCGCTCGTCGCGAGCGTGCGCGACCTCTTCGAGGACCCGCAGGTGCGCGCGCGCGAGGACATCCTCTCCGTGCCGGTGCCGGGGCTCGGGACGCTCGCGATGCCCGCCGTGGTCCCGCGGCTCACGCTGACGCCGGGGCGCGTCGAGCGCGCGGGCCCGGCGACGCCAGGCGAGAACAACGAGGAGATCTACGGCGAGCGGCTCGGCCTCCCGCGCGCCGAGCTCGAGCGGCTCCGCGCGCGCGGCGTCATCTGACGCTGCCGGCCTGCGCCCGCTCCTTGTCGGTGGCGACGACGAGGTTGGACAGCCGCTTGAGGAGCTCGATGGCGAGCTGAGGGCGGTTCCGGATGAGCCACTCGAGCCGCTCGTCCTTGATGACGAGCAGCTCGGTGTCGCTGGTGGCGACGGCGCTCGCCGAGCGCGGCCCCTTGCGGAAGAGCGCCATCTCGCCGAGGGGCTCGCCCTCTCCAACCCGGTTCAGGACCTTCTCGGTCCCGTCGAACCTCCGGCGGATCTCGACGGCGCCCGCGTGGACCACGTACGCCTCGTCGCGCGGGTCGTCGCCCTCGCGGAAGATGACCTCGCCCGCCTTGAACTTCCGCCGCTCGATGTCCCCGAGCGAGAGGTTCTTGTAGATCTCGAGGCCGATCGAGGGCAGGGCCGACTTCCCCTCGACGGGCAGGCGCGCATTCGTCCAGCCGCCGAGGCCGCCCTTGAGGATGCGCACGCTCTTCCAGCCGCGCCGGCGCAGGACGGCCGCGACGTCCGCGCTCGTCGCCTCCTCCGGGCTCGTGCAGTAGAGAACGATCATCTGCTCGGGCTCGACGTTGAGGTCGGCCGTCGCCACCTGTTCGGGATCGAGCCGGAGCGCGCCCGGGAGCTTCAACGGGCTCGTCTCGTAATCGGTCTTCGTCCGGACGTCGAGCAGCACTGGGCTCAGACCGTGCTCGATGAAAGCGATCACCTGCGTCGGCTGCACCCGGTAGCGGTTCTTCCACCAGCGCTTGCCCCACATGCCGCCGTAGGCGCCGAGCGACAGAAGCGTCACGCCGAGCGTCGCCCACGCCCACGCGTACGGCTGCGGCGGCGGGTTCTTCACCTTGTCCTCGGCGTCGCCGAGGAGGCGCTTGACGTCGGCGAGCCCGGGCAGGAGCGCGTCAGCCTCCTGGAGCCTCGCGACGGCGGTGGAGTAGTGGCCGGCGAGGAGCGCCTCGATCCCCGCCGCCCACACGGGATTGAAGGCGCTCTCCCCGGGCTTCGTGACCTCGGTGCCCTGGAGGAACCTGGCGACGTCCTTCGCCGGGACGAGGAAATTGAAGCCCTGGACCGCGCTGCCCGACGACGAGAGCGTGATGAACGTCATCACGCCGACGAGCAGAGCGTCGTCGCCGATCGCCGGCCCGCCGCTGTTGCCGGGCGCGGCGGCCGCGTCGCTCTGGATCACGGTCTGGCCGAGCTGGTCCTGCTTGAAGCCCGACACGGCGCCGTTGGTGACCGAAGCGTCGAGCGCCGCGCTCCGGTTCAGGAGCTCGTGCGCCAGGACGACGCCCGGGAAGCCGAGGATGTGGACGGGGTCGCCGATCTGGCTGTCGCGCTTCGCGAGCGTGATCGCGGGATAAATCCCATCCTTCACGCGCAGGAGCGCCAGGTCACGTCCCGAGTCGGGGAGCGGCTGGTTGGCGTTGTCCACATAGAGTGGCGGGCTGAACTTCTTGACCTCGGCGGGGAGCTTGGTGCCGTTCGAGAGCCCCACGGTGATCCGCGAGAACGGCGTGACCTTGGCGCTCGCGAGGGCCAGGTCCGACGCCTGCCTCAGGAGCTGCTCCTCGACGTCGGGGCGCTGGCCGCGCATGAGCCCGCGCGCGCGCAGCGCGGGCTCCACGCAGGCCCGCTCGATCGCCTTCTTCTTCAGCTCGTACGTCACCCAGGGTGGCAGGCGGTGCGCGGGGTCCACGACGTGCGCGTTCGTGACAACCCAGCCGCGGCCGTCCACGAACCAGCCCGTGCCCGTCTCGACGAACGGCGCCGGGCTCACGGTGACGAGCCCCTGGCCGCAGTTCATCGTGACGTCGGCGCGGACCTCGGCGGTGACGAGCACAACGGCGGGCTTTGCGCGGAGGATGGCTTCCTGGAGCGTGAACGCGGGGGCGTCGCGCGGACCGCCGAGGAGCGCGCTCGCCAGCACGAGCCCAACGAGCCAGGCCCTCATGGGCCGCAACGTATCACGGAGCGCGCGGCCGGTACAATGGCGGGCGATGGACGCGCCGTCGAGAACGGAGGAGCGCGACCGGCGGCCCGGCGGCCTCCGCGCCATCCCGCGGAGCATCTGGGCGCTCGGTCTCGTCAGCATGTTCATGGACATCTCGTCGGAGATGATCCACGGCCTGCTGCCGGTCTTCCTCGTGACGGTGCTCGGGGCGAGCGCTGTCACGGTGGGCCTCATCGAAGGAATCGCCGAGGCGACCGCGTCGATCACTAAGGTCTTCTCCGGTGCCCTCAGCGATTACCTCGGCAAGCGCAAGCTGCTGGCGACGCTCGGCTACGGCCTCGCCGCGGTCACCAAGCCGCTGTTCCCGCTCGCGCCGTCCGTGGGCTGGGTCGTCACGGCGCGGTTCGTGGACCGAATCGGCAAGGGCATCCGGGGAGCGCCGCGCGACGCGCTGGTCGGCGAGCTGGCGCCGCCGCACCTCCGGGGCGCCAGCTACGGCCTGCGCCAGTCGCTCGACACCGTCGGCGCGTTCGCCGGCCCTCTCCTGGCCGTCCTGCTCATGGCGCTGACGCTGAACGACTTCCGTCTGGTGTTCTGGATCGCCGTGGTGCCCGCGTTCCTCTCGCTCGCGCTGATGATCTTCGCGGTGCAGGAGCCCGAGGCGCGGCGCGAGCCCGGCGCCGCTCGATCGCCGATCCGGTCGGCAGACTTCCGGCAGCTCGGCGCTCCGTACTGGTGGCTCGTGCTGATTGCCGCCGTGCTGACGCTGGCGCGGTTCAGCGAGGCGTTCCTCGTGTTGCGCGCCCAGGGCCTCGGCTTGCCGATCGCCCTCGCGCCGATCGTGCTCGTCGTGATGAACGTCGTGTACGCGGCGTCCGCCTATCCGGCCGGACGGCTGTCGGACCGGGTCGACCGCCGGCTCGTCCTCGTGGCCGGCTGCGTCGCGTTGGTCGGCGCCGACCTCGTGCTGGCCCTGGCCGGCGGCGTAGGGCTGGTCATGGCCGGGATCGCGCTCTGGGGCCTGCACATGGGGCTGACGCAGGGCCTCCTCGCCGCGCTGGTGGCGGACACGACGCCGGCCCGGCTCAGAGGCACGGCGTTCGGCGTGTTCAATCTCGTGGGCGGTGCCGCGATGCTCGTCGCGAGCGTCCTCGCGGGCTGGCTCTGGGACCACTACGGGCCGCCGGCGACGTTCTACGGGGGCGCCGCCTTCACGGTCGCGGCCCTCGCGGGCCTCTGGAAAGCCTTGACCGGCGGCCGGCGGGGAGGATAATCGGGGAGACGACCAGGGGCGATGGGGTTCGCCCGAGACCGCCTCGCGCGCGCGAGGCTGATGACCCCTACCGGGTGTGAAACGCCGGTAGGGGTCTTTTTTATTCGGGGAGGGGAGGGCGCAGCATGGCCGTGAAGAGCTACGTTCAGCGGGGCGGGGAGTGAGCGAGAAGTTCATCGGCTATTTCCGCCTCGTGGACGCCTGCGCGCTCGCCGGGTGTCCCGTCTGCCGCTGCGTGGAGCAGGACGGCCGGCGCCAACTCGCCGCGATCATGCACGAGCAGGTCAACGACCCGGACACGCGCCGCCGGCTCCACGCGTCGCGGGGTTTCTGCAACTGGCACACCTGGATGCTGCTCGAAGCTCCGGACGCCAAGAGCGGCGCTGCCATCCTCTACGAGGACCTGATCCGGGTCTTCCTCCATCGTGTCCGGCGCTTGAGGGACCGCGCGCCGTCCTTCCGGGCGCGCGCGGTCGCCGGGCTGATCCGCCGCCGGCTCGCTCCGGTGGTCGTCGAGCTCCAGCGACGCCGGAAGGCGTGTCCCGTGTGCACGTGGTGCGGCGAAGCCGAGACGGGTTACCTGCTCACGCTCCTCCGGTTCGTCGACGACCCGCAGTTCGCGCGCGCCTACGCGAAGTCGGACGGGATCTGCGCCCCGCACCTGCTCGCCGCCGTGGAGATGGGGGCAGGCACGCAAGGACTGGCGTGTCTCCTCGACCGCGCGCTCGCGACGTGGGACGAGCTGAGGAGGGATCTCGATCGGTTCGTCAGCAAGCACGACTACCGGAACGAAGAGTCGTTCACCGAAGCGGAAGCCACCTCGTACCAGCGCGCGTTCGAGATGCTGTCCGGGAGACGGGGTGTGTGGGGCAACGACGTCCATGGGCCGCCGCAGCGAGCGCTCCTGGGCGCCCGATTGCCCTCGACCGAGGGCGCGGGGACCGAGACCGGCATCGAGCGTGACGTCTTCGAGCATGGAAAGCTGGAGCTTCGCGTCAGGGAGCTGACCGAGCAGCTCGCCGAGGCACTGAGCCGCGCCGCCGCGCTCCACTACCGGCTCTCGCGGGTCGCGGAGGACCGGAACGCGCTCGAGCTCAACCTCGCGGGCGAACGGGGCGCGAACGAGCTGGCGATGCGGACGATCGGCGATCTCCGGGCCGAGAACATGCGGCTCCGCGCCGAGCTGTCGGCGCGGCGGGACGCGGCCACCACGCAATCGACCTGACGAAGGGGGGCGAGTGGAGAATCTCCTGATCGCGGTGATCGCGGGCCTGCTCATCCTCCTGGCGAGCGTGGCCTCGGTCGAGCTCGGCATCTCCGTGGCGTTGATCGAGATCACCCTCGGCGTCGTCGCCGGGAACTTCCTCAGCCTCACGAGCCCGCCGTGGATGGATTTCCTCGCGTCGTTCGGCAGCATTCTGCTGACGTTCCTCGCCGGCGCCGAGGTCGATCCACGGGTGATGCAGGAGAAGTTCAAGGAGAGCCTGCTGATCGGCAGCGTGTCCTTCGCCGCCCCGTTCTTCGGTGCCTGGCTCTTCTGTGCCTGGGTGCTCGGCTGGTCATCCGCCGCGGCGCAGATCGCCGGCGTCGCCCTGTCGACGACCTCGCTGGCCGTCGTCTACGCCGTGCTCGTGGAGACCGGGCTGACGCTGACGCCGCTCGGCAAGCTCGTCATGGCGGCCACCTTCGTGACCGACTTCGGCACCGCGCTGGCGCTCGCGCTCCTCTTCATACGACCGACGTGGTGGCTCGTGCCGTTCCTGGGCGTCTCGGTGCTGGTCATCTGGGCCATGGTCGCGCTCCAGCCGTGGTTCTTCTCGCGCTACGGCGAGCGGGTGATCGAGCCGGAGATCAAGGGCGCCGTGGCGGCCCTGCTCGTGCTGATGTTCTTCGCGGAAAAGGCGCAGAGCCACGCCGTCCTCCCCGCCTTCGTGCTCGGACTGGCGCTCGCCCACATCTTCCATCAGCATCCCGAGCTGACGCGAAGGTTCCGGGTCGTCGCGTTCGCCCTGCTCACCCCGTTCTTCTTCCTCAAGGGCGGCATGAACGTGTCGCTGAAGCTCGTCTGGGCGAACCTCGGCCTGCTGGGGCTCCTGTTCGCCGTCAAGCAGGTGACGAAGATCGCGGGCGTGTACCCGCTCGCGAAGCGCTGGGTGCCTGTCGACGCGATGTTCGTCACCCTGCTCATGTCGACGGGGCTGACCTTCGGGACGATCTCCTCGCTCTATGGCCTCAACGCGGGATCCTTGACCAGGCGCAGTTCTCGGTGCTCGTGACCGTGGTCGTGGCCAGCGCGGTGATCCCGACGATCATCGCCCAGCGGTGGTTCCATCCGGCGAAGGCTCCTCGGGCCGTGCGCGCGCGGCCGGCCGGCGCGAGGCAATGACGAGGCGGCTCGCCGTCCTCGCGCGTCTCGCGACCGAGGCTGGCGCGCGCGAGCTCGCCGCCGAGGCCGGCGCGCTCGCCGGGCGGCTCGGGGAAGGACGCTTCTACGTCGTCTGCGTCGGCCAGTTCAAGCGCGGCAAGTCCACGCTCCTCAACGCGCTCGTCGGCGAGCCCGTCCTGCCGACGGGCGTCGTGCCCGTGACGTCGGTCGTGACGGTTGTCCGCCACGGCCCGCGGCTCGCCGCGTGCGTGCGCTTCAAGGAGCGGGACTGGGAGGAGTGCGAGCCGCGGGCGCTCTCGGCCTACGTCTCAGAGGAGGAGAACCCCGGCAACGAGAAGGGCGTCGTCGCCGTCGAGGTTTTCGTGCCGAGCGCCCTGCTGGAGTCGGGGATGTGCCTCGTGGATACGCCCGGGCTCGGCTCGATCTCGCCGGCGAACAGCGCGGCCGCGCGCGCGTTTGTCACGCACACGGACGCGGCGCTGGTCGTCCTGGGCGCCGATCCGCCGATCTCCGGCGAGGAGCTGGCGCTCATCGCCGAGCTCGCGCGCGAGGTGAGCGACGTCGTCGTCGTCCTCAACAAGGCCGACCGCGTGCCCGACTCGGAGCGCCAAGAGGCGATCCGGTTCACCGCGCGCGTGCTCGCCGAGCAGCCGGGCCGGCCGGTCGGGCCGATTCTCGAGGTGAGCGCCGCGGAGTGTCTGGCCGGGACCGGGCCGTCGCGGGACTGGGCGGCGCTCGTCGCACGGCTCGCGTCGCTCGCGCGCGACTCGGGCGCCGACCTCGTCCGGGCCGCGGAACGGCGGGAGACGGCGGCGCTCGTCGACCGTCTGCTCCGCGAGCTCGGCGAGCAGGAAGAGGCGCTGGCGCGGCCCATCGAGGAATCCCGGGCGCGGGTCGAGCGGCTGCGCGCCGCCGTGATCTGGGCGGAGCAGGCACTCGAGGAGCTGGGCCATCGCCTCACCGGGATCCAGGAGCGTCTCTCGCGCGCCTTCGTGGAGGCGCGCGACGGTTTCTTCGGCGGCGCGCTGCCCGAGGCCCGGCGCGAGCTCGTCGCGGCCATCCGTGGGGAGGACGCGACGGGCCCGACCCTGCGGAAGCGCGCGATGGAGCGCGCGCTCGAGGTGACCCGGCGCCTGCTCGACCGGTGGCGGGAGGAGATGGAGCCGCGGGCAGAGGCGCTCTTTCGCGAGGCCATGGCGCGATTCATCGAGCTGGCCAACGGCTTCCAGGACTCGCTCGCCCCGATGGCGGACCTCCCTGGCCTCCCGCGGCTCGACCCCGAGCTGGGCCTCAGAGTGCGCAGCCGGATCCGCTACACCGAGATGCTCGCCGTGGCGCCGGGATCCGCCGGTGCCAGGCTCCTCGATGTCATGGGCGGCCGGGCGTGGCGGAGACGGGCGATCGAACGCGACGCGGGTCGCTATCTGGAGCGGTTGCTCGAGGTGAACAGCGCGCGGATCAAGAATGACTTCGAGGCGCGTGTGGCCGAGAGCCGGCGCCTGCTGGAATCAGAGATCCGCGGTCGGTTGCGAGCGCTGTCGGACTCGGCGGAGCGAGCGCTGGAAAGTGCCAGGCAGGCCCACGCCGAGGGCGCGCCGGCCGTGGGCACGCGGCTCGAACGGATCAGAAGCCTGAGTTCGCTGGTCGAAGCGCTTCGCGACTAACGACCGGGCGCGCTCTGCTCCCAGTAGCGCGCCCTCGCGGGAATGATCCAGCGGATCCCGCCGCGCGGGTCGTCGACGTCGCCGGCATAGCGGGGGATCAGGTGGATGTGCACGTGGCCGACCGTCTGGCCGCCCGCCGCGCCGACGTTGACGCCCAGGTTGAAGCCGCCGGGACGGTGCTCACCCGCGAGCCGGTCCCGCATCGCGTTGACCAGCTCCCACACCGCGGTCTGCTCATCGCGCGTGAGCGCGAAGTAGTCCGCCTCGTGGCGCCGGGGGACGACCAGCGTGTGGCCGGGGGTCAGCGGGAAGCCGTCGGGGAAGGCGGCGGCGAGCTCGTTCGCGACCATGACGTCGCCCGACGCGACGCGGTCACAGAAGACGCAGGCGGTCAGCGCGCGCCCCAGCGCGCCTCGTGGTAGATGCGCCGCTGATCCTCGGTGAGGAGGTCGCGCGTCTTGAGGTGCGCGAGCAGGTGGACGAGCCGGACCTCGCCGCGCAGGCGCTCGACCTCGCGGGCGGCGGCCCGCACCGCGGCTTCGTCGGCGGCGCCTCCCGCGAAGAGCCGGCGGAGCTTCGCCTCGGCCTCGAGCAGCGCGGCGCTCTTCGGGCGGGACTCGGTGAACATCGCGTGCATGAGCGCCTGCGCCCGCGCCTCCTGCGCGGGCGTAAGCCCGAGGCGGTCCTTCAGCTCGAGCACGTGCATCGGGCCGGGGTAGCCGTTCTGGTCGGCGGCGAAGGCCAGGCCGAAGCCGCGCCCCTCGCCCACGACCTGCTCGAACTCCGTCAGGCACGCCTGCGCGGCCTGATGTCCCGGCGCGCCCGTGCCGCCGTGGCCGTGCTGGGCCCACGCCGCGGCCGCGAGTGCCGCGAACGCCGTCACCACCGCCGCCGTCACGCTCGCTCGTCGCATGGATCGTCTCCTTGCCCGTCGGGGCTCAGGCGAACCGCGCCAGGTACTTCGCGAGCCCCACGCCCTCGCGCGCGCGGAGGCTCACCGCGATGTGGAGCTGCTCGAGGTACTGCGCGAGCGTCTTGCCGCCGAGCTCGATCTTCCGCTCGCGGAAGAACGCGTGGACGTCGCGCTCGAGCTCGGGCGTGGTGAGGCCCGTCACGCCCTCGGCCATGCGCCGGAGCCCGTGCTTGGGGTACTGGCGGTCCATCGCGTCCCAGTGCTTCTTGACGAACGTCCAGGCGAGCTCGCGCGCGTGGACGGAGAGGAGGAGCGCGTGCGCGACGAAGGGCGCGTCCTGCGTGCGGATCTCGCCGTCGAGCGTGCGGGCGAGCGTCCGCTCGAGCAGCTCCGGCTGGCGGAAGCCCGCGAGCGCGTAGAGGTAGCGCTGCTCCTCCTGCGGCGTGGTCGCCGACTTGAAGCGCGTCAGAAACTCGTCGTAGCGCGCGGCGTCGCCGGCGTGGGCGAGGATCGCGATGAGCGCGGGGAGCACGTTCGGGTCCACCTCGCGCCCGCCGAGATGCGCCGCGTAGAGTCCCGCCGCCTCGGCCTGGACCCGGCGGTCGTCGCCGAGCACGCCGAGCGCCCGCGCGAGGTCGCCGCGGAGCTGACGTGTGAGCTCGTCCTCCTCGGGCCGCGGCGTCCAGGCGAGCGCCGCGAACGCCGGCCCGAGCCTGTCGCGGACGAGCGCGGCGAGCCGTGGGCGGTCGGCCTCCTCCACGATCCGATGGAGCGCGCCGAGGGACGCGATCAGCACCGACCACACGTTGCGGTCGCGCTCCTCGCGGAAGCGGGCCGTGAGCTCGAGATAGTCCGTGAGACTCATGAGCCCGGCGACGGCCACCGCCCACGCGTCGTTCACGAGGTTGAAGCGCTCGATCGGCGCGAGCGCGGCGAGCCGCGCGAGGAGCCGCTCGAGGAGGTCGCCCGTGTAGCGCACGCGGTAGAAGCCGTGGCCGCCCTCGTTGACCACGACGGCGTCGAAGCTCGCGGGCTGCGGCACCCGCGTCTCGCCCTCCGCGAGGAGGAGGCGCGTGACGGGATGCCGGCCGCCCGCGTGAACGCGGATCTGGACGGGCACCTGCCAGCGCTGGTCGCTCTCGGCCGCGGACGACACGCCGGGCGAGGGCTCGCGGAGGTAGGTGAAGCGCTGCTGGGCGAGCACGAGCTCACGCCCGTCGAGCCGCGCGCTGACGAGCGGGTACCCCGGCTTGAAGATCCAGCCGTCCATCACGGCGGGGATCGGCTGGCCCGAGGCGCTGCCGAGCGCCTGCCAGAGGTCGCCGGTGTCGGCGTTGGCGTAGGCGTGCCGGCGGAGATAGTCGCGCACGCCCTCGCGGAAGACGTCGGCGCCGAGGTATTGCTCGAGCATCCGGAGCACCGAGGCGCCCTTCTCGTAGGTGAGCACGTCGAACATCGCGTCGGCGTCGCGCGGCGCCCGCACGGGGAACTCGATCGGCCGCGTCGAGTGCAGGCCGTCCACCGTGAGCGCGGCGGCCCGCGAGACGCCGAACGTCGTCCAGCGCCGCCACTCCGGCTTCCACGCGTCCACCGAGAGCATCTCCATGAACGTGGCGAACGCCTCGTTGAGCCAGATGCCGTTCCACCAGGTCATCGTGACGAGGTCGCCGAACCACATGTGCGCGTTCTCGTGCGCGACGACGTCGGCGACGCGCTCGAGCTCGGTGTGGCTCGCGGCGCGCTCGTCCACCAGGAGCGCGGTCTCGCGGAACGTGATGGCCCCGAGGTTCTCCATGGCGCCCGCGGCGAAGTCCGGGATCGCGAGCAGGTCGAGCTTGTCGCCCGGGTACGGCATGCCGTAGTACTCCTCGAAGAACCGGAGCGACGCGACCGCGACCGCGTGGCCGAACGCCGCCAACCCCTTCTTGCCCGGCACGCACCAGACGCGCACCGGGGTCCGGCCCACCACGACGGGCTCGGTCGCCTCGAGCTCGCCCACCACGAACGCGACGAGGTACGTGGACATCGTGATCGTGTCGGCGAAGGCGAGGACCTTCTTGCCACCCTCGCGGCGCTCGGCGACCACGCGCGTGTTCGAGACGGCGGTGAGGGCCGGATCGATCGCGAGCGTCACCGCGAAGACCGCCTTGAACGCGGGCTCGTCCCAGCAGGGGAACGCGCGGCGCGCGTCGGTCGCCTCGAACTGGGTCGCCGCGAGGAGACGCGTCGCGCCCGTCGCGTCCTTGTAGCTCGAGCGGTAAAAGCCGCGGAGCTTGTCGTTGAGCGCGCCGCGGAAGGTCAGACGCAGGCGCCACCGGCCGGACGTCGCGGGCGCCGCCAGTGCGAGGTGGGCGCGCTCGGCCGCCTCGTCCAGGCTGACGGTCGCGGGGATGGACTGGCCGCGGTCGTTCTCGAGGCTCGCGGCGTCGATCGCGAGCTCCACCGCGTTGAGCAGGAGCTCCGAGACGGACTCGGTCACGTCGAGCGTGACGGTCTCCTCCCCGCGGAAGGTCAGCGTCGTCAGGTCCGGCTCGAGCCGGATGTCGTACCGGCGCGGAAGCGCGGTGCGGGGCAGGCGATAGGGATCCACGAAGTCCTCCGGACCAGAGATGGGCGCCGCTCCCGTACTGTACCGCGACCCGGCGACGTCGCCAACCGCCTCCGGGGGACCCGGAATCCGCGGGCGTCGGACGGCGTCAGGAGGCTGCGCCCGCGACGAATCCCGCGAGCAGGTCCCAGCCGGACGAGTGTCCGAGACGCGTGAGACGCCGCGCGGCGTCGCGGGCGGTCTCCACCGGCGCGTCCGTCGCCAGAGCGCGCGCCAGGTCGTGGAGCGGCGCCCAGCCGTCGCCGTCGAGGAGGTCGCCGAGGAGCGCCACGCTGATCGGGTGGGTGAGCCGCGGCGCGGCGCCGCGCACGGTCTCCGCGGCCCGGCGCCAGCGCTCGACGTCGCAGGCGCCGGCGCGGGCCAGGAGCGCTCGCGCGAAGAACGCGCCGCCGACGTAATCGTCGCCCGAGGGCGTGAGGCCGGGGCCGAGGCCGAGGAGCGCCTGCGCGGCACCGGCCGCCTGCTCCGGCGCGTTCGCCGCGCACGCCGCCGCGAGCGCCCGGGCGGGGCCGGCGGCGGCGTCGAGCGGGAAGGCGGGAGGCGCGCCGACGAGGAGCGCGCCGAGTCCGTCGGGAGCGCCGAGCGCCCGCGCCGCGGCGCCGAGACGCGCGGCGCCGCGGGCCATGGCGGCGGCGGCGTCCAGCCCGGCGGGCACCTCCGCGGGGCGCCACGGCGACACGCGCGTCGCCCCGACGCTCACGGGCTCGCCCGGCTCGAGGCGGGCGGCGCGATCGAGCGGATCGGCGCAGAGGATCGCGCGCGGGTGCGGCGTGGCGCCCGCGGCGCCGAGCCAGAGGATCTCGGCGCCGGCGGTGAGATAGATGGACGCGGAGAGCGGAGCGAGGACCCGCGCGCCGCCGCCGCCGGCATCGAGCGCGGCGCGCGCCTTCCACCCGATCACCGTCACGCGGGCGACGCGCACGCCGCTATTGTAGCCTTGCTATGGTGGAGGCCATGTGCTCGCGGACCTGGCTCGCGCTCATGCTGCTCGTCGCCGGGTGCGCGGCCGCGGCCACGCGCGAGGGCCTCGAGCCGGTGGAGACCTTCGTCGCGCGCCACTGGCGTCAGCCGCTCGCGCCGCAGGGGCCGCCGCCCACGCGCTTCTCGCCGCTCGAGGCGTCGCTCGCGCCCGAGGCCTGCGGCGCCTGCCACCCGGTGCAATTCTCGGACTGGCGCACGAGCCTGCACGCGGCGTCCATGGGCCCGGGGATCGCCGGCCAGCTCGCTGAGATGCTGGAGTCGAGTCCCGGCGAGGCGCTCCAGTGTCACCAGTGCCACGCCCCGCTCGCCGAGCAGGCGCCACGCGTGCCCGGGACGCTCGCACCGAACCCGGCCTTCGATCCGACGCTCGCTCCGCGCGGCATCCCGTGCGCGGCCTGCCACGTGCGCGGCCACCGGCGCTTCGGCCCGCCGCGGCGCGACGGCTCGCTCGAGAGCGCGGCGCCGCGCGAGACGCTGCCGCACGGCGGCGTCACCCGCACGCCCGCGTACCTCGCCTCGGAGTTCTGCCGGGACTGCCACCAGTTCCGCCCCGACGGCTACGCGCTGAACGGCAAGCTGCTCGAGGACACCTACAACGAGTGGAAGGCGAGCCGCTTCGCGGCGGCGGGCACGCAGTGCCAGGACTGCCACATGCCCGACCGCCGCCACCTCTGGCGCGGCATCCACGACCCGGACATGGTCCGCGGCGGGCTCGCCATCTCGCTGACCGAGGACGCCGCGCGAGCGCCCGACGGCATCGCCGCGCGCCTGGTCGTCGAGAGCACGGGCGTCGGCCACCGGTTCCCGACGTACGTCACGCCCGTCGTCCTCCTGCGCGCCGAGCTGATCGACGCGGCGGGGCGTCCGATCGCGGGAACCGGCGAGGAGCGGCGCATCGCCCGCGAGGTGACGCTCGACCTCGAGCGCGAGCTGGCGGACACACGCCTCCCGCCGGGCGGGCGCGCCGAGCTCGCGTACGCGCGGCGGCTCGACGGGGCCGCCGCGGCCGCGCGCTTCAGCGTGCTGGTCTACCCGGACGCGTTCTACACGGCGTTCTTCGAGGCGCTCCTGCGTCAGGGCGCCGGGCGCGGCGAGGCCCAGGTGCGCGAGACGCTCGACGCGACCCGGCGCTCGCCGTACACGCTCTTCGAGCGCGTCGTGCCCGCGCGATGAGCTAGCAGCCGAGCGCGGCGCCGTCGGCCCGCGGGTCCGAGCCGGCACGCAGGCCGTCGGGATCGAGCGCGATCGCCTGAGCGTGGCCCGCGAGATCGCTCCACGCCTCGATCACCTCCACGGCGTGGCCGCGGCCGCGGAGGGACCCGGCGACCTCGGGGCCGAAGCGCGACTCGAGGCGCAGCGCGCGCGTCGGCTCGCCCCACGTCCGGCCTAAGAGCCACCGCGGCGCCTCGACGGCGGCCTGCGGACCGAGGCCTTGATCCACCATGCGGACGACCAGCGCGGCCTGGGTCTGCGGCTGGCCCTCGCCGCCCATCGTGCCGTAGACGAAGCGCGGGCGACCGCCGACGAGGTACATCGAGGGAATCAGCGTGGTGGCCGTGCGCTTCCCGGGCGCGAGGCGGTTGGGATGCGCGGGATCGAGCGAGAAGAACGCGCCGCGGTTCTGCAGCAAGACGCCGGTGTCGCCCGCGACCACGCCCGCGCCGAACTCGTGGTAGAGGCTCTGGATCAGCGAGACGGCGTTGCCCGCGGCGTCCGCGGTGACGACGGCGATCGTGTCGCCCGCCTGGGGCGCGCGGTCCGCGGGCCGCGCGCGGCGCCGCGAGATGAGCCGCCGGCGCTCGGCGAGCCGTGCGGCGTCGAGACACTGCGCCACGGGGACGTCGTCGGTCGTCGGGTCGGTGAGCCACCGGTCGCGGTCCTCGAAGGCGAGCTTCGTGGCTTCCACGGTTAGATGGATCAGGTCGGCGTCGTCGACGGCGCCCACATCGAAGCCCGCGAGGAGGGTGAGGATCGCGAGAGCGGCGAAGCCCTGCGTGGGCGGGGGCAGGCTCGCCGCCTCGCCCGCGCGGTACGGCACGCGGAGCGGCTCGACCCAGTCGGCGCGATGCGCGAACAGGTCCTCGATGGCGAGCGGGCTGCCGACCGCCGCGGCGGCGGCCGCGAGGCGGCGGGCGAGCGTCCCGCGGTAGAACTCCTCCGCTCCGCCCTCGGCCACGGCCGCCAGCGTCGCCGCGAGCTCCGGCTGGACGAACCGGTCGGCGGCGAGGCGCTCGGGATGAAAGAGCGGCCAGAGCGTCCGCCGCACCTCGTCCGGCGCGCCGGACGCGAAGAGCGTCGCCGCCGCGCTCGAGGTCATCCGGCGCTGGCACGCAGAGACGGGGAATCCCTCGCGCGCCGTGACGACCGCGTGCTCGACGAGCGTCGCCCACGCGAGGCGCGAGGCCATGACGTCGCGGCTGTACGCGTGCGCTTCCCACCAGCCCGACACCGCACCGGGGACGGTGAGCGCCGCGGCGCCGCCCCGGACCGGCATCGCCGTGTGGCGCGCGCGGTAGGCCTCGAGGGTCGCCGTCGCCGCCGAGCGTCCGGCAGCGTCCAGCGCGCGCAGGCGCGCGCGCCCGGCGTCGTAGATCAGCCACACGTTGTCGCCGCCGACACCGTTCATGTGCGGGTAGACGACCGCGAGCGTGGCGGCGGCGGCGATCGCCGCGTCCACGGCGTTGCCGCCACGCCGGAGGATCGCGAGGCCGGCCTCGGAGGCGAGCGCGTGGGGCGAGGCGACCACGCCGCGCGTCGCGCTCGCCTCGGCCCAGCGAGTGGCGGCGGTCACGCGACCCATGATACATACTCGGCATGGCGACGACGAAAGCCGACCTGGCGATCGAGTTCCTGCCGGACGTCCTCGCGCGCGACGGGCTCGCATGGGTGAGCGCGGCGTCGGCGAGCATGGCGCCGTTGATCCAGCCGGGCGACGCGCTGTGCCTGGCGCCCGTCGGCGCCGAGCGCCCGCGGGTCGGCGCGATCGTCGCGTACGTGCGCGACGCCCGGCTCGTCGTGCACCGGGTCGTGGCAACGACGCCCGGCGGCGTCGTGACGCGGGGGGACGGGCTCCCGGAAGCGGACGCGTCGCTCGCGTGGACGCGCGTGGTCGGTCGCGTCACCGCGATCAGGACGCCGGCCGGACGCACGCTCGACCTCGAGCGACCGCCCTGGACGCTCCTCGAGGGCGCGCTCGGCCGGGTCGCCGCCCGGCCCGCGCGCGGCCGGCTCGCGTGGAAGGCGCGGCGCCTGCCGTTCCACCTCGCGGCCCTGCTCTTCCGATGATCCTGTCGCGGAGTCCCAAGACGGCGTGGCGGGTCATCGAGGGCGAGGCGGTGATCCTCTCGCTCGACACGAAGGCCTTTCGCGGGCTCAACGCGGTCGGCAGCCGCGTGTGGGAGCTGATCGACGGCCGGCGCAGCGTGGACGAGATCGTCGAGGTGGTCGTGCGCGAGTTCGACGTCACGCGCGAGCAGGCCGCCGCAGACGTGCAGGCGTTCGTTCGCGAGCTCCTCGACAAGGGCCTCGTGACCAGCGCCGGATGAGCCGGTTCGTCGTCCTCGAGCTGGGCGCGGCGCTCGCCCCCGCCACCGAGGACGTGGTGCGCCGCGCGACGGCGCCGGTCCTCCTTCGCCTCCTGGACGTGGCGCCGCCGTTCCGCGACGGCCAGATCGTCCACGTGAGGCCGGCGGGCAACCGCGCGACCTCGCGCGCCATCCTCCTGTGCCGCGGCGGCGGCGGGTACCATCTGCGCCTGCCCGGCGAGGTC
>DATFVL010000102.1 GCA_035260325.1 Candidatus Methylomirabilota bacterium
ACCCATCTTCAGGAGGGGCAATGGACTTCTCGCTGACTCCCGAGCAGGAAACCTTCCGCCAGACGCTGCGGGCCTGGCTCAAGGCGAACATCCCGCGCGAGTGGAAGCACCAGGGGAGCTCCGAGATTCCGCGCGTGGAGGCGTATCAGATCCTCAAGAAGTGGCAGCGCACGCTCCACGAGGCCGGCTACATCGGGCTCACGTGGCCGAAGGAGTACGGCGGGCGCGGGCTCACCTTCATGGAGGAGCTGATCCTCGCGCAGGAGATGGCGCTCGCGAAGGCGCCGCCCATCCTGAACGTCCTCGGGGTCGGCATGGCCGGCCCGACGATCATCGCCTACGGCACCGAGGAGCAGAAGAAGCGCTACCCCGCGAAGATCCTCTCCTGCGAGGAGATCTGGTGTCAGGGCTACTCCGAGCCCAACGCGGGCTCGGACCTCGCGTCGCTCCAGACGCGTGCGGTGAAGGACGGCGAGCACTGGGTGATCAACGGCCAGAAGGTGTGGACGTCGTTCGCCCACGTGTCCGAGTGGATGATGCTCCTCGCGCGGACCGACCTCGCCGCGCCGAAGCACAAGGGGATCACCTACTTCCTGCTCGACATGAAGCTGCCCGGCGTGACGGTGAAGCCGCTCAAGCAGATCACCGGCGAGGACGAGTTCAACGAGGTCTTCTTCGACAACGTGCGCGTCCACGAGTCGCAGGTGCTCGGCGGGGTCAACAACGGCTGGCAGGTCGGCATCACGACCCTGATGTACGAGCGCCTCACCCTCGGCTTCGCGCTGCAGACTCGGCTCCGAATCGCGCTCGAGAGCCTGATCGAGCTGGCGCGCCGGATGGAGAAGACTAGCGGGCGCGCGGTCACGAGGGAGCCCGCCATGCGTCAGAAGCTCGCGCAGCTCTGGATCGACACGGAGTGCCTGCGCGTGACCGGCGCCCGCGCGATCACGAAGCTGCTCCGCGGCGAAATGCCGGGCCCCGAGGCGTCCGCGGGCAAGATGGTCTGGGTGGAGACGCACCAGCGGCTGCAGGAGCTCGCGATGGAGATCGAGGGGCCGTACGCGCAGCTCTGGAAGGGCTCGGAGTGGGCGGTCGAGGGCGGCGTCTGGCAGCACTCGTTCCTCCGCTCGCGCGCCAACTCGATCGAGGGCGGCACGACGGAGATCCAGAAGAACATCATCGCCGAGCGCGTCCTCGGCCTGCCGAAGGACTAGTCATGGATTTCGGATTCAGCCAGGAACAGGACCTGCTCCGCTCGACCGCGCGGAAGTTCCTCGAGAACGAGTGCACCTCGACGTTCGTGCGCGCACGGATGGAGGAGCCGGCGGGCGTCACCGACGACTTCTGGATGAAGCTGGCCGAGCAAGGATGGCTCGGCCTGATCTACCCGGAGGAGTACGGCGGCAGCGGCCTCGGCTTCGTGGACCTCACCGTGCTCATGGAGGAGATGGGGCGCTGCGTGATGCCCGGGCCGTTCTTCTCCACGGTGCTCCTGGGCGGCCTCGCTATCCTCGAGGCCGGATCGCCCGAGCAGAAGAAGGAGTGGCTGCCGAAGATCGCCGCGGGCCAGGCGAAGGCCACGCTCGCGCTCACGGAGCCGAACGCGCGCTGGGACGCCGCGGGCGTCACGGTGACCGCCAAGGAGGGCAAGGGCGGGTTCGTCCTCAACGGCACGAAGCTCTTCGTCCCCGACGCCCACCTGGCAGACGTCAGCGTCGTCGTCGCGCGCACGGCCGAGGGAAAGTCGCCGGAGGACGGCGTGAGCCTCTTCCTCGTGCCGAAGGGCACCAAGGGCGTCGAGGTCAAGCTCCTGCCGACGATGGACCAGACGCGGAAGCTCTGCGAGGTGACGCTGAAGGACGCCGCCGTGCCGGCGGGCGCGCTCCTCGGCACGAAGGGCGGGGCATGGCCCACTCTGGCGCGCGTGCTCCAGCGGGCGACCGTCGCGCTCTGCGCCGAGATGTGCGGCGGCGCGCAGAGGGTCCTCGACATGACGACGGAGTACGCGAAGATCCGCGTCGCGTTCGGCAAGCCGATCGGCACCTACCAGGGCGTGAAGCACAAGGCCGCCGACATGCTCGTGGACGTCGAGAACGCGAAGTCGCTCACGTACTACGCCGCGTGGGCGGCGGACGAGAACTCGCCCGAGACCGCGCTGGCGATCTCGATGGCGAAGGCGTACGCCTCCGACGCCTACCGCAAGGTGTCGGCGACCGGCATCCAGCTCCACGGCGGCATCGGCTTCACCTGGGAGCACGACCTGCACCTCTACTTCAAGCGCGCGAAGGCGTCCGAGTTCACCTTCGGCGACGCGACCTACCACCGCGAGCGGGTCGCCCAGCTCATCAATTTGTAGCGCTGCTAGATCGCTTCGGGGGCGCGGACCGTCCGCTCGTTCGTCACGTTGCCGGTGTTCAGCGTGGACTTCGGCTCGAGGAGGACGACGTGGACCTCGTCGGTCAGCGCGAGCGGGCAGTGCTCGACGCCGCGCGGCACGACGATGAACTCGCCGGGGCCGACGTCGCGGTTGCCGTCGCGGAGCTGCATCCGGAGCCGTCCGGCGACCACCAGGAAGAGCTCGTCCTCGGTCTCGTGGTGGTGCCAGACGAACTCGCCCTTGAGCTTGACCACCTTGACGTGCAGATCGTTCACTTCGCCGACGATCTTCGGCGACCACGGCTCGGTGAAGCGCCGGAACTTGTCGGCGAGGTTGACGACGTTCATGGTGGGATGATACCGCAGGAGCGATGAGCGACGCGCCCCGCCCTCCCGTCGAGCCCAAGCCCGCCGCATCGGTCGTGCTCGTGCGCGAGGCCGCCGCCGGCGCGCCGGAGCCGCTCGAGGCGTACATGATCCGCCGCAACCGCGGGATGAAGTTCCTCGGCGGCTACTACGCCTTCCCCGGCGGCAAGGTCGATCCGGGCGACGCCGTGCCCGAGGTCCTCGCGCGCTGCCGCGGCGTCGCGGCGCCGGAGGCGGAGGCGCTGCTCCCCGGCCACGCGGGGGCGCCCGCGCTCGCCTTCTGGGTCACCGCGGTACGCGAGCTCCTCGAGGAGAGCGGCGTGCTGCTCGCGTGCGACGCGCGAGGTCGCCGGCTCGACGCGCGCGCGCCGCGCGTCGTCGAGGCGATCGAGCGCTGCCGCGCGGCGCTCGTGGTCGGCAAGACCCCGTTCGCGGAGGTTCTCGCGCGTGAAGGGTGGTACTGCGACCTCGCTGGCTTTCGCTATCTCTCGCACTTCATCACGCCGCGCTCGAGCCCGATCCGCTTCACGGCGCGCTTCTTCCTCTGCCAAGTGCCCGACGACCAGGCGCCGCGGCTCTTCACCGAGGAGACGTCGGAGGGCTTCTGGATCCACCCGGGCGAAGGCTACCGCCGCTTCCTCTCCGGCGAGATGAAGATGGCCGAGCCCGCCGAGTACGGCCTGGCCTACCTCGCGCAGTTCCGCTCGCTCGAGGAGCTCTGGGCCGCCCACGAGGACCGGCGGCACAAGTTCCACGGCATCGCCGATCGGATCGATGCGCTGTGGGACCGCTTCGACTGGAAGCAAAACCGCTTTCCCTCACGCTGATTCCGGCGGGATCGTGTGGGCGCTGGGATATTCTGGCCAGGTGAAAACACTATACGGACGTTATGTTGCCTACGCTCGGAAGCGGGTTATCGTTGACGCATGTCTCGACTTGACGCCAGCAAGCGGGCCCGCCTCCGGGCCAGCGCCTTCGCCTACGTCGACTCTCGCGGCCGGCGGCGGCTGCCGATCCACGACGAGGCGCACGTGCGGAACGCGCTGGCCCGGTTCAACCAGGTCGCATTCGAGGACGATGCCGCCCGGGAGCGCGCCCGCAAACGGCTGCTGAACGCAGCGAAGAAGTACCGCATCATGCCCGTCGGTTTCATCACCAGCCAGCTGCGAACGGAGCGGAGAGATGCGACGGCCGGTCGCCTCGTGATCGAGTTGGGTCGGCACGGAGCACCCGGCGAGCTCGAGCAACGCCTGCGAAGCGTCCTCCGGGATCCGACCCTCGCCGTCCTGCACTGGTCCGATGCTTCCGGGGCGTACCTGGACGGCACGGGCAAACCCGTCCCGCTCCCTGCCGAAGGAGACCAGCGCGGCGTGACCTATCTCGAGCGCCAGAGTCGGCCGACGACGGCCATCGTGCACGATCCGACGGTCCTCGACGACCCAGGTCTTGTAGAGACCGTGCTCGCCGCCGTGCGATTCGTCGTCGAGAAGGAGCGTGCGCACGGCCAGATTCAGGCAACCTCAACCGATGCCGCGGCGCTCCCCACCGGGTTCGTCACCCTCCTGATGACCGATATCGAGGCTTCCACTGCCCTTCTCCGTCGCTTGGGCGACCGCTATGGCGACCTGCTGAACGACGTCAGGGGTATTCTACGAGTCGCAGTGTCGAGAGTGAGCGGCCGCGAGATCGACGCCCGCGCCGACGAATTCTTCGCCGTCTTCGAGCGGCCCGCCGCCGCCATCGAGGCGGCAGCGGCCATCCAGCGAGCGCTCGGCAAGCGGGCCTGGCCCGACGATCTCGAAGTCCGGGTTCGCGTCGGGATCCATAGCGGCCGCCCGACACTGACCGATGTCGGGTACATCGGTCTGGCCGTCCACACCACGGCTCGCGTCTGCTCGGCGGCCCACGGAGGGCAGATCGTCGTTTCCGGCGAGACCAGGGCAGCGGTCGGGGAGTCCGCGCCGCTCGGCATCCGCTTCCGCAGTCTCGGCCGACATCGCTTGCTCGGCCTTCCGGTTGCCGAGACGCTCTTCCAGGTCCAGGCGAAGGGACTGCGCGGGAGCTTCCCAAGGCCGCGGCCCCGTCGTCGAGCAGCAGCAGCCAGGTAGGAGCTAGGCTCCAACTCCGGTCCCGCTAAACTCGTGTCACCATGGAATGTGTGGGCTCGAGCGTTCCCCTGGAAGGCGAACCGGTTCCCCGCGGGCGGGACCGTGCCCGGCCGATGACCGAGCACACGACGACGGTGCAGGTGCACTGGGGCGACGTGGACCCCGCCGGGATCGCGTTCTACCCCCGCTTCTTCGAGTGGTACGACCTCGGCTGCGAGGCGCTCTTCGCCGCCCTCGGCCTCGCGTGGCCCGAGGCGTTCCCGCGCTACGGGATCGTCGGCGTGCCGATCGTCGAGTCGGGCTCGAAGTTCGCGAGCCCGGTGCGCTACGGCGACGTGCTGACGATCCGCTCGCGCGTCGCCTGGGTGCGCGAGAAGACCTTCCGGATGGAGCACGAGATCTCGGTCCGCGGTACCCTGTGCGCGAGCGGGTTCGAGGTCCGCGCGTGGCCCATCCCCGAGGACGTGGCGCAGCGCCTCCGAGGCGTGTGAAGGAGACAGGCGTGAGCGACATCGTCGAAGAGATCCGCGCCGCCTACGCGCGCGTCGGCGTCCGGCTCGACCAGCCCGCCACCTACGGCACGTACTACCGGCTTCTCTGCGCCGCGTGCGGCCGGATGGTCGGCAACGTGGGCGACCGGCTCCTGCCCGGCATGGCCGCGGCCCTCGTAGAGAGCCAGGCCGACCTCTACGCGTCCGGCCAGCTCGGCTGCGCGTGCCGTCACAGCGGGCCCGTGCCGAGCGCCGAGCCCGCCGGCGCCACCACGGGCGAGAGCGGCGCCACGCCCTGGCCGCTCTGGCGTCAGGCGTACGCGCAGGGCGATCCGCTCCCGCGGCTCCAGTGCGAGGTGAGCCGGCCGCGCTACGAGTTCGACGAGGGCGACGTGCTGCCGGAGGAGTACAAGGGCCTGCTCCTCAAGATGCTCCGCCACGAGGGCGAGCGCGCCGGCAACAAATCGTTCCTCGGCTTCATGGCGACGTGCCTCGACCTCGCGGAGGCGATCTTCCCGACGCGCGAGGCGCGGCTTCTCAAGGCCGAGTACCTCGCCGAGGAGCTGAAGCACGCGATCATGTTCCACCGGCTCGCCGTCGGCCTCGACCCCGACTTCGCGCTGCTCGACGTACCTTACGCGCACTACGCCTTCCACCTGCCGCGCGAGACCTGGGCGGACGACGCGTTCTTCCACTTCTTCGTGGACCTGAACGGCGCCTTCCACGCGCGCGACTGGCGCGAGTCCTCCTACGTGCCGCTCGCGATGATGTCGGCCACCGTCGAGCGCGACGAGCTGGGCCACTCGGAGATGGGCCTCCGCTTCCTCACCGAGATCTGCGCGGAGCCGCGGGGCAAGGCGCTCGTGCGGCGGCTCCTCGACAAGTGGTACCCGGCGGCGCTCGACATGTTCGGCCGCTCGGACTCGCCGAACGCGCCGAAGTTCATCCACTGGGGCCTCAAGAGCGTCGGCAACGCGGAGATCCGCCGGACCTACAAGGCGTACGTGGACCGGAAGCTCGGCACGCTCGGCCTCGAGCCGCCCGACGAGCGGAAGAACCGCCGCTTCCTCTGAGCCGGCGCCCGGGTATCGTCGTTACGAGGACACTACCGGCGCCCGGCGATCCTGGACTCGCCCGAACGGGTCTGCTAAACTCCCGCCGCCTGGGACGCCCGTCGCGGGCGTCGCGGCGGACACTCGAGACCCGAACTCCCAGTCGGAGGTCACCGTGCGTACAAGGAACCGCGTGCTCGTCGCGGGTCTCCTCGCCGTCCTGGCAGTGGGCCAGGCGCCGGCGGCCGAGACCGTGAAGATCGGCTTCATCACCTCGCTCTCCGGCCCCGCGGGCATCATCGGCAAGCACATGAAGGACTCGGTCGAGCTGGCGCTCGATCACCTCGGCCGCAAGATCGGCGGTCTCGACGTCGAGCTGATCTACGGCGACGACCAGCAGAAGGCCGACGTGGGCAAGCAGGTCGCCGACGAGATGCTGAAGAAGCACAAGGTGCACTTCGTCAGCGGCATCATCTGGTCGAACGTCATGCTGGCGGTCGCGCCCGTCGTCACGCGCGAGCGCGTCTTCATGATCGGCACCAACGCCGGACCCCACCAGCTGGCCGGCAAGGACTGCTCGGAGTACTTCTTCACCACGTCGTGGCAGAACGATCAGACGCCCGAGGCGATGGGGAAGTACATGCAGGACCAGGGTCTCACCGACGTGTACATCATGGCCCCCAACTACGCCGCGGGGAAGGACATGCTCAGCGGCTTCAAGCGGTATTTCAAGGGCCGCATCGTCGCCGAGGTGTACACGCAGGTCAACCAGCCCGACTACCAGGCGGAGCTCAGCCAGATCCGCGCCGCCAATCCGAAGGCCGTGTTCGTGTTCTACCCCGGCGCCATGGGGATCCAGTTCGTGAAGCAGTATGCCCAGGCGGGGCTCCGCGAGCAGATCCCGCTCTACTCCGTCTACACGGTGGACGAGGTCACGCTGCCGGCGGTGCAAGAGGCGGCGCTCGGCAACTGGGAGACGCGCTACTGGAGCCCCGACCTCGGCAACGAGGCGAACAAGAAGTACGTGGCCGACTTCCGCAAGAAGTACGGCTACACGCCCGCGTTCTACGGCGCGCAGAGCTACGACGGCATCATGCTGATCGACTCCGCCGTCCGCGCGGTCAAGGGAGACCTCTCGAACAAGGCGGGGATGATCGCCGCGATGCGGAAGGCCGACTACAAATCCACGCGCGGCCCGTACAAGTACAACGTGAACCACTTTCCGATCGAAAACTTCTACCTCCTCCGGACCGTGAAGACGGCCGACGGCCAGTACGCGATGCAGATCCAGAGGACGGTCTTCGACAACCACAAGGACGCCTACTACCAGGACTGCGGGATGAAGTGGTAGGCGCCG
This sequence comes from Candidatus Methylomirabilota bacterium, assembly GCA_035260325.1. Classification (NCBI taxonomy): domain Bacteria; phylum Methylomirabilota (SeqCode); species Candidatus Methylomirabilota bacterium. The sequence continues at coordinate 7,751 of DATFVL010000102.1, forward strand.
CGCGCTCGAGGGCCCCCGGGGGCGCGACACCGTCGCGCCCCCTTTTTCGTGCACGATGAGCCCGCTGCTGGTGCTCGAGCAGTGCCTGAACGGCCTGCAGTTCGGCGTGATGCTGTTCCTGCTGGCGGCGGGGCTGACCCTCGTCTTCGGGATCATGAACCTCGTCAACCTCGCCCACGGCTCCCTCTTCATGCTGGGCGCGTACCTGGCCACGGCCCTCGCACGCGCGACCGGCTCGTTCGTGCTGGGGGCGCTGCTGGCGCTCCCGGCCACGCTGCTGATCGGCGTCGTGGTGGAGCTCGTCGCGCTGCGGACGCTCTACGAGCGCGACCACCTCGATCAGGTGTTGGCGACCTTCGGGCTCATCCTCTTCTTCAACGAGCTCGTGGCGATCCTCTGGGGCCGCGCCGCCATCTACACGAGCCTGCCGCCCTCGCTCGCCGGCCACTTCGTGCTCCTGCCCGGGCTCCGATACCCGACCTACCGGGCCCTCGTCATCCTGGTGGGCGCGGCGGCGGCGCTCTTCCTCTACGTGCTGGTGACCCGCACGCGGCTGGGGATGCTGATCCGCGCGGGCGCATCGAACCGCACGATGGTCGCGGCGCTCGGCGTGAACATCCGGGCGCTCTACACGCTGGTCTTCGGGCTGGGCGCCGCCCTCGCGGGCCTCGCGGGGCTCATGGCCGCGCCGCTCTACGCCGTCCAGCCCGGGATGGGCGAGCAGATCCTGATCCAGGTTTTCGTCGTCATCGTCATCGGCGGCATCGGCTCGATCCGCGGTGCGGTCGCGGGCGCCCTCGTGGTCGGGATGGTGGACACGCTCGGGCGGGCGTTCCTGCGTCCGACGCTCAGCACGATCGTCTCGCCCGCCGCCGCCGACAAGGCGGGGCCGGCGCTCGCGTCCATGCTGATCTACCTCATGATGGCGGCGGTCCTCTTCTTCCGCCCCCAGGGACTGTTTCCGACGCGAGGCCGCTGACGATGGCCGTGTCGCGACGGTCGATCGTGCTGGCGGCGGGCGTGCTCGCCC
>DATFVL010000103.1 GCA_035260325.1 Candidatus Methylomirabilota bacterium
CCCGCCGCTGAGGGGGGTGGTTACGCGAAGAGGCCGAGCGTGGAGCCCGTGGGGGTCCAGCCGGGGAAGAGCGGCGCCGCGGGCGCGCCGAGGTGACGCGTGGCGACCTCGGTGAAGAGCGTGCGGAAGTCGGTCGTCACCGCGAGGTCGCGCCCCTCGAAGAGCCGCTCGCGCCCGAGCCCGGGCCAGCGGCCGTAGACCTTGCCGCCGCGGACGGGTCCGCCCAGCACGAGCATCGCCGTCGCGTGGCCGTGGTCGGTCCCGCGATTGCCGTTCTCGGCGACGGTCCGCCCGAACTCGGACATGGTGAGCACGACGACGTCGGCCATCCGCTCGCCGAGATCCCGCGCGAACGCCGCGAGCGCTCCGCCGAATTCGCGCAGGCGGAAGGCGAGCTGACCCTGCTCGGCGCCCTGGCCCACGTGGGTGTCCCAGCCCTGCATGTCGGCGAACGCGACCTCGAGGCCGACGTTCGCCTTGACGAGCTGGGCGATCTGCCGCATCGCCTCGCCGAACGCGCCGCTCGGGTACTCGGCGCCGTTCGCCGGCGGGATGCGCGCGGCGTCCGCGCGCTTCAGGAGCCTCACCGCCTCGAAGGTCTCGCGGCCCGTCCCCGAGAGGAGGTCGCTCACGCCCCGGGCGTACAGCGATTCGAACCCGCGCCGCGCGCTGTCGGGATCGCCCGCGCGCACGTCGAAGCGCTCGATCGACTGCATCGCGATCGCGCCGATCTCGCCCTGGAGCGAGCGCGGGAGAGCGGGGCCGAGGGCGACCGCGCGGAAGGGCGCCGCCGTCGCCGGCAGCGCCTTCACGGCGCGCGCGAGCCAGCCGTCCTGCGTGCTCTTCAGGCCCGGCGTCCCCGACTCCATGTAGTCCTGGGCGTCGAAGTGCGAGCGTGTGGTGTCGGGCGAGCCGCACGCGTGGACGACCGCGAGCGAGCGGTTCTGCCAGAGCGGGACGAGCGGCGCCAGGGCTGGGTGAAGCGCGAAGAAGCCGTCGAGGTCGATGGCGCGGTCCGTCTCGCCGGCCTTCGGCGGCCGGAGGGCGATCGCCGACCGCGCGGCGGCGTAGCCGGGGTCGCCGTGCGGCATCACCATGCTGAGACCGTCCACCGCGCCGCGCTGGAACACGGCGACGAGGACCTTGCCGCTGGATGCCGCCGCGGCCGCCGTCCGGACGAGGAAGCGCGGCGGCCCGGCGAGCGCCACGAGCGAGCACGCGCCGCACTTGAGGAACGTCCGCCGGTCCATCCCGCTCACCTCCTCTGGAACTCGGGCGAGCCGATGACGAGGGCCGCCAGCTTCGCGACATCGGTGTCCGCGGGCCCGCGGTCGTCCGTCGTGAGGCGCGTGATCTGCGGGTTGCCGAGCTCGGCGGCGAGGACGGCGCGCGTCTCGCGCGTCGGCTGGCCGACGAGCGCGGCGAGCAGCCGGTCGAGCACCGTCGCGGGCTCGCGCCGGTCGCCGCCCGCGACCAGCGCGCCGAGGTCCACGCTCACCTGGGGGTAGCGGCCCGAGGCGAGCGCCAGGGCGAAGTTCATCCGCGCGAGCAGCGCGCCCGTGTTGACCCACACCGCCGCGGTGTCCTTGTAGCCGGTCGGCGGCTGGGCCTGGTAGAGCGGTTGACCGATCTCGCCGCTCGCCCGCGCGAGCTCTCCGGCGCCCCGCGCGTCCACCCGGGCGCCGAGCGCGCGCGTCGCGCTCGTGACGAACTCGAACGGCGTCTTGATCTTCGCGCGCCGCGCGTCATGGCTCCAGAATTCCGGCGACGCGACGATCGTCCGGAGCATCGCCGTGATGTCGCCGTCGGTCGTCAGGTACGTCGCGGCGACGCGCTCGACGAGCGCGGGCGGCGGCGTGTCGGCGACGAAGCGTCGGACGAGCTTTCCCGCGACGAACCGCGCGGTCGAGGGGTGGCGCGTCAGGATCTCGATCACGCGCTCGCCGTCGCGCTCGCCGCCGAAGGCCGGGATCCGCTGGCCGAGGACGACCTTCTCGCCGATGTCGTGCATCGCCGCGCGGAAGACGAAGCGCCCTTCGACCCGGGGCCGCTCGATCGACCAGCCGGTGAAGGCCCGCGCGACCTCGCGCACGTCCTGCTGCGTGTAGCCGCCCTCCACGCCGAGCGTGTGCAGCTCCATCAGCTCGCGTGCGTAGTTCTCGTTGAGCCCGGCCCGGCGGCCGCGGCCGGGCCCCTCGGCCACGGCGAAGTCCTCGCGTGCGCTGAGCCAGTTGTCGAGGTAGAAGAGCATCGCGGGGTGGCGCGCGGTGGCGCTCACGAGGTCCTTGAACTTCCCGAGCGCGTGGGGCCGGATCGCCTCGCGCTCGTACGCGGACACGTACCAGCGCACGTCGCCCTTGCCCGCGAAGACGTTGAAGTGGTTGAACCAGAAGTCCACCATCACTTCCTGGAGCTGGCGCTCGCTCGTCACGGCCCGCAGCGTCTTCGCCGCCTGGAGCTCCGCGGTGATCCGGAACGGCCGCCGCTCCGGCGGGTACATCTCCATCATTTCCTGGCGCGTCAGCCGGCCGCTCTGGAGCTTCTCGCGGAGTTCTCGGTCGGGCCGCGGGTACTGGCGGAGCGCCTCGGGAATGGACATCCTGAGCGAGGCGAGCTCGGCGAGGGCCCGCTCGGTGGCGGCGTCCTCGATCGTGTCGGCACGGAGCTGCCGCTCGATCCAGGCGGGAGCGCCGACGGCGCGGACCCGCTCGACGTCGCCGGGCCGCGGGCCGAAGGTGAGGCGGTGGAGGAGGTGGAGGATCGCCCCGTCGTCGCCGGGCGCCGCCACGGCGGGGCGCGGCGCCGCGC
>DATFVL010000104.1 GCA_035260325.1 Candidatus Methylomirabilota bacterium
CCTCGGCGACCGCCCGGCCCTCCTCCGCGAGGCGGTGCGCCGGCTCACGGGGCTCCCCTCCGTCGAGATGGTCGCCGCCTCGCGCCTCTACGAGGCCGAGCCGTGGGAGCACGAGCCCGGGCGGACGCGCGACGAGACGCCCTGGTACCTGAACTGCGTCGTCGTCGTGGACACGACGCTGTCGCCGCGCGGGCTGCTGCACGAGCTCCAGGCCGTCGAGCAGGCCCTCGGGCGCGTGCGCCCGGAGGGAGCGCCGGAGGCCGCCCGCTTCGCGCCGCGCACGCTCGACATCGACATCCTCTTCTACGGCGACGCGGTCGTCAGCGTCCCCGACGACGTTCACATCCCGCACCTGCTCCTGGCCGAGCGCGCGTTCGTCCTCCGGCCGCTCGCCGACGTCGCGCCCGACCTCGAGCACCCGACGCTGTACCGCACGATCCGCGAGCTCCTGGAGGAGCTCGTCGACGAGCACGACGTTCGGCCGGGGGATTATCCGGCGCGCTGGTTCGAGGACTGAGCGGCCGTGGCCTCCGACGACTTCGAGCGGCAGGCGCTCCAGCACCTGGACGCGCTCTACAACTTCGCCATCTACCTGACGCGCAATCCGCCCGAGGCCGACGATCTCGTCCAGGAGACCTACCTCCGCGCCTTCCGCTTCTCGCATCGCTTCCAGGCGGGAACCCATCTCCGCGCCTGGTTGTTTCAGATCTTGAGGAACACGTTCCTGACCTTCTACCGGCTCCGCGAGCGCGAGACCGCGATCGCGGACGACGGGGTACCGGACTGGGACGTGCCGATGTTCCAGAATGCGCCCGAGTACACGGCGAACGCGATGGAGGCGCACACCGATCTCGAGCGCGCCATGAGCCGTCTGCCGGAGGAATTCCGGACCGTGCTCCTCCTGGCGGAGGTCGAAGGCATGCCGCTCGAGGAAGTCGCGCGCGTCATGGGCTGTCCGGTCGGCACCGTCAAGTCGAGGATCTTCAGGGCGAAGGAGCGGCTGCGCACGCTCCTCTCCGACTACGACAAGGGATGAACGAGCGGCTCTCGGATTCCTCGGACGAAGCGCTGGGCCGGCGGCTGGCGAGCGAGCTGCCGCGCCACCCGGCGCCGGCGCGCCTGCGCGCGGCGGTCGCCGAGGGGGCGGCGCCGCGGCCCGCGCAGCCCGCCTGGCTCACGGTCGCGCTCTCCGCGGCCGGGACGGCGCTCGTGCTCTTCCTGGTCTTCCTGCCGCTGCTCCCCCGGACCGCGCCGGCCGACCCGGCCGAGCGGCTCATGCGGTCCGTGGTCGCGGAGCACGAGCGCGCCCTCATGTGGGGCGCGCGGCACGCGGGGATCATCCCGGCGGCGCTCCCCTGGCTCACGCAGGAGTCGGGGATCGGCCTCGCGCGCGTCTTCGCCGGCGACGACCGGCTGACCTTCGTCGGCGCCGAGCCCGTGTACGTCGAGGGCCGTCGCGGGATGGCGCTCTCCTACCGCGATGTCGACGGCCACCTCGTGACGTACACGGTGCTTCCCGCCCCCGGCCTGCCCGTGCCCGAGCGCCGGCGCGTCCAGATCGGCCGGTTCAGACCCGCGCTGCTGAACGAAAGCGGCTTCTCGGCGTGGGTGTGGAGGCAGGGCGACTTGGCGTGCTTCATCGTGTCCGACATGGTCTCGCAGAGCGACCTCGAGCGGTTCAAGGACTACTTCGTCCGCGTGCGGACGGCGACGGAGCCGGTGCCCGCCTACTGATGCTACCGGGGGGCGGGGTGCCCCTCGTCGACCACGCTAGCAACCAGGGCCCTCGGTGTTACGTCGGGCGCCCTGCGCCCGGCAAACGCGTAGAAGCTACGGGTCTCCGAGGGGCACCCACCCCCCGGTACCTCAGCGAACGGGGGCCATCACCGGGCGTCGGCGGCGCGGACGCCCGGGGCGGCGTCGTCGAGGTCGCGCGCGACGACGAAGGGCAGCGCCATCAGCGCGACGGCGACCAGGAGCACCTCCGTGTCGCCGAAGTTGTACTCGAAGAGCCCGGCGACGAGGAACGCCACGATCGCCGCGATGGAGCCCCAGACCATCGCGCGCGCGGCGGCGTCGGCCGGGCCGAGCCGGCGCAGGACGCGCACGGCCGCGCCGAAGAACGCCACCCAGATGGCGACCCAGGCCGCGAGACCGGGGAGGCCCCGCTCCACCGCGATCTGGAGCGGCGAGTCGTGCAGGTGGCTCGTCGAGCGCCGGAGCGCCTCGGGCGGGGCCCAGGCGGGGTAGAGGTGCTTCACCTGCCCCGGCCCGACGCCCGTGAGCGGGTGCGCGCGCGCGAGCGCGAGCCCCGTCTCCAGCATCGCGAGGCGGTCGCGCGCCGTGTCGTCCGCCGGATCGCCGATCGTCAGCAGCCGCTGGAAGACGCCGGGCTCGACGGCGAGCACGGCGACGACGCTCAGGACGAGCGCGCCCAGTACGAGACGACGCCGCGGGAAGACCGGCGCGCACGCGACGGCGCCCGCGGCGAAGCCGAGCCACGCGCCGCGCACGTAGGTGAGGCCGAGCGCCGCCGCCACCGCGAGCCACGCGGGGCCGGCCCACGCGAGGGGCCGCCCGGCGCGCGCCAGCCGGGGCAGCGCGCCGACGAGCACGAGGGCCTCCACGCCGGCGAGCGTCATGTAGATCGAGAAGAAGCCGCGCGCCCGGGCACACTTCCTGAAGAGCAGGCGGACCGCGGCCGAGTCCGACGCGACGGTGCCCGAGGCCGGGCAGGCCGCGACCTGCACGATCGCGAGCACGGCGACGACCGCGACCGCGACGAACAGCCAGGTGACGAACCGCTCCGCCGCACGCCGGTCGGGCAGCGCGTGCAGAACCACGTAGAAGGCGCCGAGCGTGAGGAGCCCCTTCGCGGCGACGAGGCTCTCGAGCGGGCGCGGCGAGGCGAGCGCCGCGACGAGCGTCCAGGCGGCGAAGGCGGCCATCGGGACGGCGAGTGGCCAGCCGGCGC
>DATFVL010000105.1 GCA_035260325.1 Candidatus Methylomirabilota bacterium
CGACGAACACGGCGAGCGTCGCCACGCCCGCCGCGAGCGGCGCGAGCACGGCGGCGCCCGACCACGCCGTCTCCCGGCCCGCCTCGACGAGCGCCAGCATGACGAGCACGATCCCCACCGTGAAGCAGACGACGCCACGCCAGTCGATCACGGGCCGGCGCCGGGCGGGCATCGCGCCCCCGAGGGCCGTGGCGACGAGCGCCATCGCGACGGCGCCGAAGGGCAGGTTCATGTAGAAGACCGAGCGCCAGGAGAGGTGGTCGGTCAGGAGGCCGCCGAGCGGCGGCCCGACCATCGAGGCCACACCCCACACGCCCGAGAGATAGCCCTGGAGCCGCGCGCGGCGCTCGAGCCCGAAGATCTCGCCGATGATCGTGTAGCCGAGCGTCATCAGCGACCCCGCGCCGAGCCCCTGGACCATCCGGAACACGATGAGCTGGGCCATATCCTGCGCCGCGCCCGACAGCGCCGAGCCGACGAGAAACGTGGTCAGCCCCGCGAGGTAGACCGGGCGGCGCCCGTAGAGGTCGGAGAACCGGCCCCAGAGCGGCATCGTGACCGTCTGGGTCAGCAGGTAGCCGGAGAAGACCCAGGAGTAGTGCCGCAGGCCGCCCAGGCTCGCGACGATCGTCGGCATCGCGAGCGCGACGACGGTGGACTCGATCGCCGCCAGGAAGATGGTGAGCATGACCGCGACCAGCACGCGCCGCTTGGCCCGCTCGTCCATCAGTGACCGCCGGTGCAGCCGGCGCAGCGGCAGAGCCCGCGCAGGTCCGCCCAGGGGTAGAGGCTCGCGTGGCCGTCGGCCCACGTGACGGCGAGCCCGGCGTCGGTCTTCTTGATCTCCCGCGGCCACGCCGCCGCCGGCGCGAGCGTCTCGAGCGTGGCGCACGCACCGCACCCGCAGTCGCGCCGCAGCCGGTCGAAGGGATAGATCGAGCCGTGACCGTCGGCCCAGTCCACGCCGAGCGCGTAGCGGCCGACCAGGTGCACGTCCTTCGGCACGTTCGGGTCGGGCTGACCGAGGATCCGGAGCGCGACGGCCTTGTTCACGCGCCGCCGCCCTCCCGCGGCCGGAGCCGGCGCATTCCGGCGAGGAGGTAGTGGATCGCGAGGTTCTGATACTCGCCCCACGCGCTCGCGCGCCGCCGGATCCCGCGCTCGGAGAGCGCACGGCCGCGCCCGTAGTGGTGCGCGAACGCCTTCCGTACGGCGAGGTCGCCCGCCGGGCAGACGTCGCCGCGCCCGAGGCAGCGCGCGAGGAACCAGTCGGCGGTCCAGCGGCCGAGGCCGCGCTGACGCGTGAGCCGCTCGATCACCGCCTCGTTCGGCGCGGCGGCGAGCGCGCCGAGGTCGAGCCCGCCCCCGACGACGGCGCGCGCGAGGTCGCGGATGTACTCGGCCTTGCGGCCGGAGAACTTCAGCGCGCGCAGCCCGCGCACGCGCGTCCGCGAGAGCGCCGCGGCGCCGGGGAACGCCCACACGGTCTCGCCGCCCACGCGCACCGGCGTGCCGTAGCGGCGCACGAGCCGCGCGCGGCACGCGAACGCGAACGAGAGGTTCACCTGCTGGGCGGCGATCGAGCCGACGAGCATCTCGAGCGGCGAGGGCGCGAGCGTCGGCCGGAGCCCGTAGAGGGTCTCGACCAGCGGCGCGAGCGCCGCGTCCGCCTTGGCCATGCGGTAGAAGCCGGGCAGGTCGAACCCGAGGCCGAAGAGGCGCCGCACCTCCGCGGCGACGGCGGCGCCGACGGCGGCGTCGCGCACGCGCGGGATCCGCACCTCGAGGCGCGCGTCGTCCACGGCACCGCTCGGGCGCACCGCGTAGGGGACGAGCCGCGCGCCGAGGCGCAGCACACGGAGCAGCGCGCCGCCCGCCAGGCGGTTCGCCGGATCCTCTCCCCACAGGTGATAACGCGCGAGCGTCGCGCCGGCGTCGAGCGGGCCGTCCGGAGCGAGAACGATGGTCATCGGGTGGTCACGCGGCACCCAAGTGTACCAGAGTTGCCGCGCCCGCCGGCGTCGGCTAGGCTAGGCGGCCATGAGTCGCGTCGCCGCGCGCGTCACCGGAGCGTGAGCGTGGAGCTCACCTACCACGGCTGGTCGTGCTTCACGCTCCGGACGGCGGCCGGCCGCACGCTCGTCTTCGATCCGAACTGGACGAACCCGTTCGGCCCGCCCCTCGCGGGCCCGGAGGCGTTCGCCGGCGCCGACCTCTGCCTCGTGACCCACGGCCACTTCGACCATATCCAGGACGTGCCCGGGCTCATGCGGCGCACGCGGATGACGCTCGTCGCGTCGCCGGAGATCTGCCGCTTCCTCCGCGACACGCACGGCATCGCCGCCGACCGCGTGCGCGAGGTCGAGCTCGACCGCTCGCTCGAGTGGCACGGCCTCACCGTCACGACGTTCGAGTGGGACCACCGGATCGTGGACACGAAGAAGATGTTCGCGGCGCGCCCCGAGGCGAAGGAGATGATGTCGGGGCTCTACTTCTCGAACCCGTACGACGCGCGTCGCATGGGGTTCACGGTGACGCTGGAGGACGGGCGGCGGGTGACCAATTACTGCGAGGGGTTCAACGACCAGACCCGCCTCGACCGCGTGCGCGCGGTCGCCGCCCGCGACCGGCCCGACGTCGTGGTGGCGGGCGCCCAGCTCGATTACCCCGCGCGCGTGGCGGAGGCGGCGGCGATCCTCCACCCGCGCCGGCTCGTCCTCTTCCACCCGCACACCGACTACTTCGCGTTCGTCGGGCTCCCGTCGCTCCCGCCGTCCGAGTTCATCCGCGCCGTCCGCGCCGCCGCGCCCGGCGTGGAGGTCGAGGCGGTGGAGCCGGGGCGGCGCCTCCGCCTGTAGCCGGCGCGGCCGCTAGTGGCTCAGGTGATAGGGCACGTCGGTGACGATCACGTTCTTCCGGAAGAGCATCGCCCCTTTGATCAGGAGCGCCGTCTGGTTGTGGAGGCCGAGCTGCCACCACTTGGCCGGGATGAACTCGGGAAGCACGATCGTCACGACGTGGTTCTCGTCCTTCTGGAGGTTGTCGATGTACTCGAGCAGCGGCCCGAGCAGCGACCGGTAGGGTGACGTCAGCACGATCAGCGGCGCCCCCATCCCCCACTTGCCCCACTTCTCCTCGAGCCGGCGCGTCCGCTCCGGGTCGGTCTCGACGAAGACGGCCTTCGCGTTCGGCGAGAGCGACTGCGCGTACTGGATCGCCTTCACGACGCCGCGGTGGATGTCGCCGACCAGCACGAGCACCGTGTTCGTGATCGGCGGCGGGGGCTCGAAGCCCTCGAGCGAGAGCTGCCGCGCAACCTCGTCGTAGTGGCGGTGCACGATCACGAACGCGGCCACGAGCGTCGGGATCAGCAGCACGACGATCCACGCGCCGTGGGTGAACTTCGTCGCCGCGATCGTGAGCACGACGAGCCCGGTCACGACCGCGCCCAGACCGTTGAACCACCAGCGCCACCACCAGCCCTCCTCGCGGAGCCGGAGCCAGCGCCGCACCATGCTCGCCTGCGAGAGCGTGAACGACAGGAACACGCCGACCGCGTAGAGCGGGATCAGCGCGTGCGTGTCGCCGTTGAACGCCACGAGCAGCAGCGTCGCGACGCCCCCGAGGATCACGATGCCGTTGGAGAAGACGAGCCGGTCGCCCTGCGTCGCGAACTGCCGCGGGATGAACCGGTCGCGCGCGAGGAAGAAGCTGAGGCGCGGGAAGTCGGCGAACGAGGTGTTCGCCGCCAGCAAGAGGATGAGCATCGTCCCGGCCTGGATCACGTAGTAGAAGGGCCCGCCGCCGAAGACGTGGCGCGCGAGCTGCGAGACGACCGTCTCGTCGTGGCGCGGGATGATCCCGAAGTCGTAGCTGAGGAAGGTGATGCCGAGGAAGAGCACGATCAGGATGACGCCCAGCCATGTCAGCACGACGCGCGCGTTGTGCGCCTCCGGCGGCTTGAACGCGGGCACGCCGTCGGAGACGGCCTCGACGCCGGTGAGGGCCGTGCAGCCCGAGGCGAACGCCCGGAGGATCAGGAAGAGCCCCACGCCCTCGAGGCCCGGGGGGTGATCCTGGTACGGCCGCTCGGGGATGAAGTCGAAGAGCGCCCCGGCGGCGCCGTAGACGATGAGGGCGCCGAGGCTCCCGACGAACAGGTAGGTCGGCGCGGCAAAGAGCTTGCCCGACTCGCGCAGCCCGCGGAGGTTCGCGACCGAGACGACGACGACCGCGAGCACGCAGAGCGGCACGCGGTAGCGGAAGAGGAACGGCACCGCGGACGTGAGCGCGGCGACGCCCGCGGCGACCGACACCGCCACGGTCAGGACGTAGTCGATCAGCAGCGCCGCGCCCGCGACCAGCCCCGCGGTGGTCCCGAGGTTGTCCTTGCTGACGATGTAGGCGCCGCCGCCCTGCGGGTAGGCCCGGATCGTCTGGCGGTAGGAGCTGACGACGATCGCGATGAGGATCGCGATCGCGATCGCGATCGGCAGCGAGTAGCTCAGCGCGACCGTGCCCGCCAGGATGAGGACGAGCAGGATCTCCTCCGTGGCGTACGCCACCGACGAGAGCGCGTCGGAGGCGAAGACGGCGAGCGCGGTGGCCCTGCCGAGGCGCTCGTGCCGTTGCTGGGCAGTGGGGAGGGGCGAGCCGACGAAGAGGCGCTTCAGCCGGTGCAAACGCACGGGGCCAATGATACTGCGCGCCGCATGGCGGCGGCGCGCCTAAAAAGGCTGGGGCTGCCGGTGCAGGTCGGCGAGGGTTTCGAAGCGTCCATATTCGGGCAGGAACGAGACTTCGACCTTACCCGTGGGGCCGTTGCGTTGCTTGCCGATGTGAATCTCGGCCGTCTTCCTCGGTTCGTCCGACGGATCCCGGGAATAGAAGGATGGGCGATGGAGAAACAGAATGAGGTCGGCGTCCTGCTCCAGCGCTCCCGATTCGCGCAAATCGGACAAGCGGGGCGTGTTGTCTCCCCGAGCCTCGATCGCGCGCGAGAGCTGTGACAGCGCCACGAGCGGAACGTTGAGCTCCTTGGCGAGCGCCTTCAGGGATCTCGAGATTTCCGAGATCTCCTGCTGACGGCTGATTTCCGACGAGGACCCGCGGCCGCGCATCAGCTGGATGTAGTCGACGATGACCAGATCGAGCCCATGCTCGGCCTTCATTCGCCGCGCCTTCGCGCGAACTTCGAGGGCGGTCAGGCCCGGACTGTCATCGATGAAGATCCGCGTATCGCTCAGGCGACCCGCGGCGGACGTGAGCTTCCCCCAATCGGCGGCGGCGAGCCTCCCCGTGCGAACCGCCAGGGAGCTCACCCTGCCCTCCGACGAGAGGAGCCGCTGGACGAGCTGCGCCGCAGACATCTCGAGGCTCAGGATCAGGATCTTGCTTCCGTGACGGACGCCGGCGTTCAGGGCGATATGCAACGCGAAGGCGCTCTTGCCCATGCTGGGGCGACCGGCGATCAGAATCAGATCCGAGGGCTGCAGGCCGGCCGTCATCTCATCGAGCGGACGGATCCCGGTCGGGAGCCCCGTGATCTGCTCCTGCCGTTCGTAGAGCCGCTCGATGTACTTGAACGTGTCCTGGAGGATCGCCCCCACGGGCAGCGCGCTTCCTTGGAGGCGCCGCTCGGCGAGACTGAAGATTCTCCGCTCGGCGTCGTCCACCAGGACCTGGACGTCCTCCTTGGCCTCGAACGCCTGTGTGATGATCTGGGTCGAGGTCTGGATGAGCTCGCGCAGGACGGCCATGTCGCGCACGATGTGGGCGTACGAGATGAGGTGGGCCGCGATCGACGCCTGCTCGACGAGGAGGGCCAGCGCCGCCGGGCCGCCCACGAACTCGAGCTGGTCCGAGCGCCGGAGCTCCTCCTGCAGCGTGAGCACGTCGACGGGCTGGCCGCGCTCGAAGAGCCGCTGCATGGCCTCGTACATGGACCGGTGGGCCTCGGTGTAGAAGTCCGAGGGGCGGAGGACCTCGATGACGCGGGGGAGCGTCTCGCGCCCTTCCAGGAGCACGGCGCCCAGCACCGCACGCTCCGCGTCCAGGTTGTGGGGCGGGATCCGCGCCGGTACTTCGACGGGGCTCACGGGCGCGTCTCACCACACATCGACATCATGCGGCCCGATGTTGAGCGCGCCGCTTCGATCCGGTCAAGAAAAATCTGTCGGAAACGTCGGCCCGGTGCAGAAGCCGTGGACAGACGGTGGGCATCGCGTGAAGAGCCGGTGTATGAGAAACGGGGCGCTACTCGCGGACGACGCTGACCCGGAGCTGGGCGGTGACGTCGTGGTGGAGCCGCACGGCGACGGTGAACTCGCCCAGCGTCTTGATCGGCTCGTCGAGCACGATTCGCCGCCGCTCGACCTTGACGCCGTGCTTGTCCAGGAACTCCGCCACGTCCTGCGAGGTGACGGACCCGAAGAGCTTGCCCTCCTCGGACGCCTGACGGCGATCCTCGTACACGAGCGCGTCGATGCGCGCGCGCAGCGCCTCGGCGTCCGCCTGGATGCGGCTCGCCTTGGCGTCCTGCTGCGTCTTGATGTGCTCGAGGTTTTTCAGATTACCGGCCGTGGCGCTGAGCGCGAGCTTCTTCGGGATCAGGTAGTTGCGCGCGTACCCGTCGGAGACCTCGCGCACCTCCCCGCGGCGGCCGACCTTGGTGACGTCGTCGAGCAGGATGATTTTCATCGGGCCCGCTATTCCGTCGCGAGGTACGGCAGCAGTGCCACCGTGCGCGCGCGCTTGATCGCGTGCGTGAGCTGGCGCTGGTGCCGCGCGCAGCTGCCGGAGATGCGGCGCGGGATGATCTTGCCCCGCTCGCTGACGAGCGTCCGGAGGCGCCGGATGTCCTTGTAGTCCACCAGGTCCACCTTGTCGGCGCAGAACTTGCAAACTTTCCGCCGGCCGAACCGGCGGCGCTTCATTGGCTTCTGGGCTTGCGGAATGGCTCTCCCTCCCTAGAACGGAACGTCGTCGTCGCCGCCGCCCGCCTTCGGCTCCTCGCCGAACGCCGGCTCGGCGGCCGGTACCGCGGCGGGCGTCGCCGCCGCCTTGCCGCGCCCCATGAACTGGACCCGCTCGGCCACGACCTCGATCACGGTCCGCTTCTGGCCGTCCTTCCCTTCCCACTCGCGCGTCTGCAGCCGGCCCTCGACGAGGATCGGGCTGCCCTTGTCGAGGTACTCGCCGCAGCTCTCCGCCTGCTTGCCCCACACCACCACGGTGAGAAAGCACGTCTCCTCCCGCTTCTCGCCGCCTTGCGTGGTGTAGTTGCGGTTCACCGCCATCCGCACGTCGGCCACGGCGGTGCCGCTCGGGGTGTAACGCAACTCCGGGGGCCGGGTCAAGTTACCGATCAGGAAGACCTTGTTGAGGCTCGCCATCAACCGACCTCCTCGAGCACCGCTGGCGTTTTCGCCGGCCGAGCCTTCTTGCGGATCGGAACGCGCGTGCTGAGAAAGCGCAGGACGTTCTCGTTGAGCCGGAGCTGACGCTCGAATTCCTTCACCATGGAGGGCTCGGCGGAAACCTCGAGCACCGCGTACGTGCCTTCCCGCTGCTTCTTGATGTCGTACGCCAACCGGCGCTTTCCCCAGTTGTCCACCTTCTTGACCTCCGCGCCGAGCGTCTTGGCCTGCTCGCCGAGCTGCTCGAGCAGCGCGGCGACCTCCTCGTCGGTCGGACGCGGGTCGACGATGACCAGAATTTCGTAGGGCCGCAGTTCACTCACCTCCCGGGGACGGACTCAAGCGCCTCACCGTATCAAACATCGGGAGACCCTGCAACGTCAACGCCGCGAAACAGATACGGCCCGGGCCGTTTCCAGCCCGGGCCGCCGCCCGCGCATCGCGCGGGCTCCATCAGATCCTTATCGGCGGGGGCCGTCGAGGCCCCCTCCGACCTTAATACATGTCCCCGTGCGGCATCGCCGGCGCCGCGGCCGGCTTGTCCTCCGGGATGTCCGTGATGAGCGCCTCGGTCGTGAGCAGCAGCGAGGCGATCGACGCCGCGTTCTGCAGCGCCACGCGCTCGACCTTCGTCGGGTCGATGATCCCCGCCTGCACCATGTCGACGAACTCCATGCTGTCGGCGTCGAACCCCCGGGTGGCCACCGTCTCGTGCTTCACCTTCTCGACGATGACGCTGCCCTCGGCGCCCGCGTTCTCGACGATCTGGCGGATGGGCTCCTCGAGCGCCCGCCTGACGATCATCGCGCCCACCTTCTCGTCTCCCTCGAGCTTCTTGAGGCCGTCGACCGCCTTGGCGGCGCGGAGCAGCGCCACGCCGCCGCCCGGCACGATGCCTTCCTCGACCGCCGCCCGGGTCGCGTTGAGCGCGTCCTCCACGCGAGCCTTCTTCTCCTTCATCGCGGTCTCGGTCGCCGCGCCGACCTTGATGACCGCCACGCCGCCCGCCAGCTTCGCCAGCCGCTCCTGCAGCTTCTCGCGGTCGTAGTCGCTGGTCGTCTCCTCGATCTGGGCGCGGATCTGCTTGATGCGCCCCTCGATCGCGCTGGCCTTGCCCGCGCCCTCGACGAGCGTGGTGTTGTCCTTGTCCACGACCACCTTCTTGGCTTTCCCGAGATCGTCGAGCTTGATGTTCTCGAGCTTGATCCCGAGGTCCTCGGTGATCGCCTTGCCGCCGGTCAGGGTGGCGATGTCCTCGAGCATGGCCTTGCGCCGGTCGCCGAAGCCCGGGGCCTTCACCGCGCAGGTGTGCAGCGTCCCGCGAAGCTTGTTGACCACGAGCGTCGCCAGCGCCTCGCCCTCGATGTCCTCGGCGATGATGAGCAAGGGCTTGCCGGCCCGCGCGACCTGCTCGAGCAACGGCAGCATGTCCTTCATCACGCTGATCTTCTTCTCGTGGATGAGGATGAGCGCGTCCTCGAGCACGCACTCCATGCGCTCGGCGTCGGTGACGAAGTAGGGCGAGAGGTAGCCGCGGTCGAACTGCATGCCCTCGACCACGTCCAGGATCGTGTCGGCCGACTTCGACTCCTCGACCGTGATGACCCCGTCCTTGCCGACCTTCTCCATCGCCTCGGCGATCAGGTTGCCGATCGTCTTGTCGTTGTTCGAGGCGATCGTGGCGACCTGGGCGATCTCCTTCTTGTCCTTCGTCGACTTCGAGACCTTCTTCAGCTCCTCGACCACGGCCTCAACGGCGGCCTCGATGCCGCGCTTGAGCGCCATCGGGTTGGCGCCCGCGGTCACGTTGCGGAGCCCCTCCCGGAAGATGGCTTGGGCGAGGACCGTGGCGGTCGTCGTGCCGTCACCCGCGATGTCCGAGGTCTTCGAGGCGACCTCCTTCAGCATCTGGGCGCCCATGTCCTCGTACGGGTCCTTCAGCTCGATCTCCTTGGCGACGGTGACGCCGTCCTTGGTGATCGTCGGGCTGCCGAACTTCTTGTCGATGACGACGTTCCGGCCCTTCGGCCCCAGCGTGGCCTTCACGGCCTCCGCCATGATGTTGATGCCCCGGAGCAGCGCCGCCCGGGCCTCCTCTTCGAACTTCAGCTGCTTCGGCATGGATCGGGTTCCTCCTTACTCGAGAATGGCGAGGACGTCTTCCTCGCGCAGGATGAGGTACTCTTTGTCGTCGATCTTGACCTCCGCGCCGGAGTACTTCCCGAAGAGGATCTTGTCCCCCGTCTTCACGTCGAGGGGGATCTTCTTGCCTTCGTCGGTGATCTTGCCGTTGCCGACGGCGATCACCCTGGCCTCTTGCGGCTTTTCCTTGGCGGTGTCGGGAATGATGATCCCGCCCTTCTTGACCTCTTTCTCCTCAAGCCGCTCGACGAGGATGCGGTCGTGCAACGGACGAATCTTCATGGCTCCCCTGCCTCCTTGCGTGTGTGTTCAGCCTGAGCCTCCGGCCGTCTTCTCGATCGGCTGGGCCTACGAGGGCCGCGCTATCTACCTACTTACTCGCTCGTTAGCACTCTGTCAAGGCGAGTGCTAAGATTGCCCGCGGCGCCGGAACCGGGCCGTGCGAACGGAGGGAGGCGGCAATGGCAAAAAGTCTTTTAGTTTCAAACGTTTTACCCAAGGAGGCCCTGGACCTGGTCCCCAAGGGGACGACCGTGGACTACAACAGCGGCGACACGACGCTCCCCAAGGCCGAGTTCCTGGCCAGGCTCCGTGGCAAGGACGGCCTCATCTGCCACATCATCAGCACCATCGACGACGAGGTCCTCGCGGCGGCGCCCACCCTCAAGGTCGTCGCGAACGTCGCCGTCGGCTACAACAACATCGACGTCGCCGCCGCCAGGCGCCGCGGGGTGGTCGTCACGAACACCCCGGACGTCCTCACCGAGACCACCGCCGACTTCGCGTGGGCCCTCCTGATGGCGGCCGCCCGGCGCGTGGTCGAGGCCGACCAGTTCGCGCGCTCTGGTCAGTGGCAGCGCTGGCAGTGGGACCTCCTCTGGGGCGCCGACGTGCACGGCAAGACGCTCGGCATCCTGGGCTTCGGGCGGATCGGCCGCGCCGTCGCGCGCCGCGCCGCGGGCTTCAGCATGCGCGTCCTCTACCACGACGCGGTGCGCCCGGAGCCCGCCGTCGAGCGCGAGCTCCGCGCGACCTACGCGGAGCCCGACGCGATCCTGCGCGAGGCCGACTTCGTGAGCCTCCACACGCCGCTCCTGCCCGAGACGCGCCACCTCGTCAACGAACGCACGCTCCGGCTCATGAAGAAGACGGCGATCCTCGTCAACGCCGCACGCGGGCCGATCGTGGACGAAGCCGCGCTCGTGCGGGCGCTCAAGGAGGGCTGGATCGCGGGCGCCGGAATCGACGTCTTCGAGGAGGAGCCCAAGATCCACCCCGGGCTCCTGCCGCTTCCGAACGTCGTGCTGGCGCCGCACATCGCGAGCGCCTCGCGCGACACGCGCATCGCCATGGCGAGCCTCGCGGTGCGAAACTGCCTCGCGGTGCTGGACGGCAAGCCCCCGCTGACGCCCGTGCCCTGAGCGCGGCCGGGGGCTACACGCCGCGGCGGCCGGCGGCGGCGAGGCGCCGCTCGAGCCGGCCGAGCCGGTGCGCGAGCGCGCCGACGACGCGCGCGGGCGCGCCCGCGGAGCCCGCGAGGCCGAGCGCCTCCTCGACGATCGCGTGCGCGGCGCCGAGGTCGCGGCGCCGGTGCTCCTCGAACTTCGCGAGCTCCTCCCACGGCGCGGCGTCGAACGCGTCGTGCCGCGACGCCGCCTGCCACAGCTCGCACGCCGCGTCCCAGCGCGCCGCGCGCTTCTCCCAGCGCGCGAGGCGCAGGCGCACGCGCTGCCCGGCCGCGGGCCCGAGCCCCGCGGCGAGCGCCCCGCGGTAGCACGCGAGCGCGCGGGCGACGTCCACCGGCTCCCAGAGCCGGCCGAGCCCCGCGAGCTCCTCCGCCTGGAGGTGGTCGGCGGCGACGAGCGCCCGGCCGAGCCAGCCGAGCAGCGCCACGAGCGAGAGGACGTCGTCGCGGTTGTGGGCGAAGACCCGCGCGAGGGGCGCCGCGCGCCGGGAGCGCAGGAAGTCGAAGTAGAGCCCCGGGATCAGCGCGCCCGGCACGTCGTCCTCGCGCGCGAGGCCGAGCACCTCGCGCTCGAGCGTGGCGAGCCGGCAGTCGGCGAAGCGCGCGCTCCACACCCGCCGTGACGGGCGCAGGAGGTCGAGGTGCCCGAGCCCGCCGGGCCAGCGCCGCCGCGCGAGGATGAAGCGCGTCTCGAGCAACGGCAGGTCGAAGCCGGCGCCGTTGAACGTCACGACGCCGCTCGCCCGCTCGACGAGCGGCGCGAGCGCGGCGAGGAGTCCTGCTTCCTCGTCGAAGTCGCGCATGAAGTACTGCGCGAGCACGAGCCGGTCGTCCTCGAGCCAGCCCGCGCCGACGAGGAAGGCGTAGGTGCCCGTCCCGCCGGCGAGACCCGTCGTCTCGGTATCGAGGAAGAGGAGCCGTCGCGGGTCGCCCAGCGGCGCGTTGGCGCCCGCGACGGCGCCGAGCAGGTCGAGCGGCGCGTCGAAGGCTCCGCCGAGCGGCTCACGGCCGTGGCGGTGCGCGAGCGGGAACTCGCGGCGCACGACCACCACCTGGCCCGCGCCGGTGTCGTGGAGCTCGCCGCCGAGCACCTCGTGCGCGGGCGCGGCGGCGGCGCGCGGCGGCCGCGCGGTCTCGATGCGCCGGATGATGCGGCGGAGCTCGTCGAGGGACTGCGCCCGCACGGGGCCGCTCAGGCCGTGAGGGCGCGGAGGAGCGCCTGCGCGGTGGTCTTCGCCCGGCGGCCCACCTCGTTGACGGGCCCGACGCACGAGGGGCACCCGAACCGGCACCCGCAGGCGTCGAGCGTCTCGAGGCCGCGCCGGAGGAGGTCGGGCAGGATCTCGAAGAGCCGCTCGGCCAGGCCGATCCCGCCCGCGTGGGAGTCGTAGAGGTAGATCGTCGGGTTGAAGCGCTCGGCCGCGAGGAGCCGGCGCTTCGTGGACTCTCGCGTGGCGACGGCGCCGGGCTCGGCGG